>DAOUOU010000093.1 GCA_030626465.1 Bacteroidales bacterium | reverse complement strand
GTTGATGAAAAATGTTTTTATTTCGTGCTCATCAATTTGGATACCAATACGATGATCGAAATTATTGGAGTGCGTAGGCAAAAATCTGACTTGCAGTTCAAATTCCCCTGCCTGTTCCGCATTGAAAACATACTCAATCCAAGGATGTTGTCCTTCTTTAAACGTAACAATTCTAAAAGGCATTAATGTAACAGCACGATTGCTATAACCGAGACCATTTATTTCCCCCCAATTAAAGTTCAATTTTCCCTTTGCTTTCACATATTCATCAGCTTGAAAAAATATACGTTGTTTGCTTTTCGCTTCTTGTTGGGTATTAACCATTGCATTGTTTTCATGCTCAACAAAAAGATTTTCAGGTATATTGAAAACCTTTAATTTTCGTGGGTTCATTGACATCATATGTCTCCATTTTCCTGAACTCAATTCTTCATTGTAAAACGAAGTCATCTTTTTAATGTGCTGATAAGCCTCCTTTGATAATTGGGAATATTTCTCCCGACTTAGAAGATCGGTTGCCTCCTTTGCCTTTTGTGCATATAAGAAATTATAATTTATCATTGCGGCACATTTAACCGGGTACTCAACCAGTTGAAACCAGGCATAAAGTTTTTTGGCAGGAACATGTTTTTTTAACTGATCTGCCATTGTTATCAATTCATTATACATGCTTATTCTTCTATCCAACTCATTACCATCTACATTAGAATTAAATTCTGAAGCACGTGTAAATGTTTGAGGTTCTACCTGACTCCACCCCATAAATTCCGGACGGCGCAGAAAAGCCAAACGGTAGTATTCGGTTAATATTTCTGTAACACCATCCGCTAATTCTTCACCAAATTCTCTCGAAGCCCAGGCTTTCATGTGCTTATTGATAGTATTATTATCAACCATGTCAATATTCCAGGCGAGATCAAGAAAAAACTCCATATTGTATTCTGACGGCTTAATATCACCAACATTAGCGATCCATATTTTTTTTGCTCCATTAACGTATGCTTTGTACATCTCGTACCATATCAGGGCTGGTTGCGTTGTACTTAACCATAAGTAATCATGTGGTCTGCCCCAATAACTTAAATGATAATAAACACCACTTGAACCTGCCCTTTTGTTTTCAGATTCATCACTTAATCGCCGAATGTAACCATAGTTATCATCACACCACATAAGAGTAATATCATCAGGAACTTTAAGGCCGGAATTATATAATTGAAGTACCTCTTTATAAAGTACTATAATCTGGGGAATTGATTTTATATCTTGTTTTTCTGTTTTAGATAGCATTTCCTGCTGGGTTTCCAGTACATTTTCCAGTATATTTTTCTTGTCGGTCAGGTAGCTTCCACCCTGCATATGACCGTCATGAATACCGCGCATACCAACAGTAAAAATGTTTTCTGCTTCTGTAATTTCATCTATCCGGTTTTGCCAGTAGTTGCATACTGCCTTTTTGTTTGTGGAAAAATTATAGTCACCATATTGCTCAGAATCCCATTCACTTACATTATTGCGTAACATTGGTTCACAATGAGAGGTTCCTACTACAATGTGATATTTTTTGGCCATCTCATTATTTCCCTGAATTTGATAAAACGCTTTCGTGCACGGGTGCATAGCCGGCCAAATTGTATTGGCCTTCAAACGCAGCAAAAGCTGAAATATTTTTTCGTAAGTTTTTGGGCCTATGTCTCCTGTTTCTGTTTCAAAAGTTTTGGCGGCCCAGGGTTGTAAGCCCCAGTCCTCATCATTTAAAAATATACCCCTGTATTGTATTGAAGGGCTTTCAGTAATACCATCTTCCGGAAGGTTTAAGGTTAATGTTTCTCTGGACAAAGGCTTCACATCTGCCCACCATTTCCATGGCGAAATACCCAATTGTTCTGCAACTTCAAATATTCCATATACAGTACCCCGTATATCACTACCTGCTATGATTAAACTATTTTTATATGTCTTGATATAATATTTTTCCCAGGCACCATTTAATTTTTTTATTTGTTCATTATCAATTGATTTAATAAGAGGATCTTTAAATTCTCCAATATAAATGCCTTTGCCCTTTCGGATGGTTTTACATTTTTCTATTATTATCTTATTACCTGTAACATCTTCTATGTCATCTGCAAAATCGTTAATAGCCCATGTTATTAAAGAATCAACGTTTTCATCAATATAGATATGAGTGATCTCGTTTTTATCAGATATTATGAAGTTTGCAGGGTTTGTTTTCTGGATACACCCGGTTAGCATTATTATGCTCGCCAGGAAGCCAAAATTTTTAATCATTTTATTTATAGGTTTTTGCATTAACCACAAGGTTTCTGCAATATGAAACGTTGGGGAGCGCGGGCTGTGTCTGTATCCACCGATATAAAAGTTGCAATGGAGCAGGATGTTTGAGTAACACTTAAACCCCAATTTTTTATATACCATGTGTGTACCTTGAATGGTAAATATATTAAAAGTTCTTTGGATCAAAGAAAGCCCAAAGGGTGCCCTGCCCGAATGCCCGCCTGAATGAAAGATTTCATTCTTTCGGGCAGGAATTCCGCAATCTCTTTCCCACCCATCTCTTCAGGATGTCATTTATTATGGAAGATGATGAACCGGTAAAGCCAACCGAGATATGTCTTCTCTGTACTGTAGCTGAAATGATTTGTGCGAATTACTTCCCTGACATGGTCTAAAAACTTCGATCCTTTCATTTTCGGATAATTACTTGCGCATATTCTCACAAATATGACATATTATACTGCATTTTGCCATAATCTGCGAATATATACTGTTTTTTGTCTAACAGTATAATATGTTGTATTTTTAGTATTATACCGATATTGGCAGCAGAATATATGTTAGACAACAGCTGTAAGTGGACAATCGGTGAAAAAATGAAAAATAGTGAAGCAAAGAATCTCATCGGGTGCTGCGGATTATATTGTGGATTATGTAACAAGTATCAGTCAAAAGCACCAAGCAGATGTATTGGTTGCAGATTAGGAGAGCAGCACTCATGGTGTAGTATTTGGAATTGCTGTGTAAAGAAGCACAGATTTGAGAGTTGTACCGAATGCAATGAAATATTTAATTGCACAATCTTCCTGAGAAGAAAAGTTGTAGAGTGGATTCCGGCTGCTGATAATTTACGTCAAATTAAAGAGGCCGGTTTAGAAAGTTGGTTAAGAGAACAAAAAGAAAGACAGGTATTATTAGAGAAATTACTTCAGAATTATAATGAAGGTCGATCAATGAACTTTTATTGTAAAATTTGTGCAAGAATGTCGACTGACTTGATTAACAAAGCAATAAAAGAAGCAGAAGAAAAACTTGCAAGTGAAAAAGTAGATAAGTCTGATATGAAATCAAAAGCAAAAGTATTAAAGGCAGTAATCAAAGATTTAGCCTTAAAGGTCAATATTAACTTGGATTAAAAAGAATAGTTCTGTTGTCTAACCAATCGTTGCAGCGGACGGCGAAAACGCCGCCGCTGAACTCGATCGTTATACGGCTTATAAAAATATTTAAAAACATTTTAATAAATGTACCAAAAAGCCGTACATTTGTATAAAAATAATTAAAGGCTAAAAATGATAGAATTATCTGTAAATAAATTTCGGGCCAATCTTAAATCTTATATAGATAGGGTAATAAACAACCACGAACCTATTAAAGTTACACGTAGAAAAGGGAAAAATTTTATAGTCATTGGAGATGAAGATTGGGAAAGAGAACAGGAAACCTTGTATATCCTTCAAAACTCATCATTAATAAAACAAATAAGCGAATCAATCAAGACCTATAATAACGGTAGTGGTTATAGGCCAACACAAAAGGAAATGGATGAGATCAATAGTATTTGAAGGTAATACATGGAATATATATGAAAAATTAAGGTCAAAAGATAAGGTTCTTCATAAAAATCTATGTAAAATATTGAAAGAGATACAGAGAGAAGATCCTACTATTGGACTAGGTAAACCTGAACCTTTAAAACATAACTTATTGGGATTTTGGTCTCGTCGCATATCTCAAAAAGACAGGCTAATTTATAAGTTTGATGATAAATCTATTCATATATTTGCAATGGGTGGGCACTATAATCAAAAAGTAAAATGAATAAAATAATAGCCGTATAACAATTGCATGCAACGAACGTAAAGGGCTCTGGTGGGAATCAAACATCAAGAGGATTCTCGAAAACTTAGATTAAATACTAACATCTGGTACGCATTCATCCTTGCGCCGCTGATGCAGGTCATTAGGCATCATAAACCCCGAGCTTTGCACGGGGCTAATGATTTACGCACCTTTGGTGCTGGAGATTAATAAAATTGAATGCTCAACTTCTCAACTACTCAACACCTTATCTGTAACTTCATTTCATCGATTCACCGATTCTCCAGTTAATCAATTCACCGATTCCTCAACTCCTCAACTACTCAACTCCTCAACATTCCATCAGTAACTTCATTTAATCGATTCATCAGTTCATTGATTAATCATTTAAACAATTACACAGTTAAACAATTACACAGTTAAACAATTACACAATTACATCAGCCTAGCTACCCGTTCCAATGGCCGCCTCATACTTCTCCACGGCAACATCCAGTCTTGCTTGTGCTTCCTTAAGATCTTTGCCTGCGGTCTTCCTCATTTCTTTTCCCTTTGCTATATTGTTCTGTCCCGCAGTAGCCTGTTTGGTGAGGTTTTTGATCTTTGCATCGATGGCTTTCGTATCTGATTTGTATTGGGTATACAATGCTTTCAAATCGGCTTCGGCTTTGTCCGCCACCTCTTCGTCTTTTGATTTCTGCAATTTTGCCAGTTGCTTGTAATGGCGCCTATACTCCTTATCCAGGTTTGTCTGTTGATTTTCAACAAGTACGAACGCATCTTCAGCCTTGTATATCATATCTTCACCTGTAGTGATAAGTGAATCGGCAATTTCTAATTTACGCTCTTTGGAAGCTACCTTGGTTTCGTATCTGGCTACGTTCTCTTTTAGTCTTTGAATTCTGAGCTCATTTTTATCGGTTTGAGCCCGGATAATGCTGGAGAATAAAAAACACAGGAGCAGCATGATGGGAAGGAAAGTTTTTTTAGTTGTTTTCATCAATTTGTATTTTAATGAGTTTTTTCATCAAATATAAGATGATTGGAGAGCAGGCATTTTAGTAAAGTTTAGTCTACGACTATCCTGTGAATTATGTTCCAAAAATTATATATTAAGTGGTTGATTCTGTTGAGGTACGTTAGTCTTGCTTATTGCATTCTGTATTCGACGGTTAGGCAGGGAACCTTTCTGAAAAAGTGCCTGAGGTTCGTAAAACATACAGGAATAAGAAAACCTGCCTCTGTATGCAGGCAGGTTCTCATATTATTTGCTTCAGGCATCCATAATCAGATCCATGCTTTGTTATGGAGCAACTACTGTAACACTTTTCTTCAGGATGCTTTCCTTATACTCGTCTGTCGAATAGCTGTAACTGGAAGCTACCAGCACGATCTCAAAAACACCTTCGTCCGGGTAGGGGAATTTAACCGTATTGTTTACGGCAACTCTGCCCTTTGACTGGTGGTTCTTACCCCGGTCATTGAAATCACTTCCTTTGGGAGTGCTACTTTCAGGATCTCCCGGCGTACCAAACCAGAATACAAATTGCTGTCCGGTGCCTTCCACAATAAAGTCGTGTGGAATTCCTGCAATCAACTGAAAAGGTTCCGGAATTTGTTCGTAAGCATTTGTTTCCGGGTTTGTACCCCAAATCTCAAAATCGCCTGAGGGATCGGGAAAAGGTTCATCAATTTCGCAGGCATTGAATGCAAAACCTGCGATTACCATACCCAGAATCCAAAGAGCTGTATATTTTGCTTTTCTCATGATTTGTATTTTAAATTCATCATTTGGTAAAAAATATTAATAAGATGTATTCTGAACAAGATTCTTATTGAGAGCGATCTCTGTGCTCGGTATCGGGAACAGACGGCGTGCAGGTGGTAAGGTAATATCCTGATCGGCAAGCACGTCCATAGCAATGTTCCACCTCAGAATGTCGAACCAGCGTTGCTGTTCCAGGGCGAGCTCTCTTCTGCGTTCCAAACGGACAGCCTCACGCATCTCGGATTGTTCGAGCGATGAGGATATCATTGGTTTGCCGGCACGCGTCCTTATGGGATCGAGCACAGGTGCAGCTTCGGAAGAGCGATTCAGTTCAACCAGGCACTCGGCTTTTAGTAACAGGATGTCAGCCAGACGAAGCATATAAGCATTGTTGGGAGCTTTCATCGAGCAAACGTCCGTACCTTTGCCTATTACATACTTTTTGCATGCAAATCCACTTTTTCCGTAACCGTATGCCAATACATAAGGAGTTTCCTCAACCCCTACCGGCAACTCAGGATATTCAACACCAGGGAACATAAGGGTATGATAAAATCTCAGGTCGGTAGGTGGCACTACGGTAGAATCCACCTGGTTCCCGTCAATGATCAAATCATCGGGGTTATCATAGAAACACCTTGCCAGTTCGGAATGCGGACTATGAGTGCCCCAGCCATCTCCTGCTCCTGTAATTTCGGATTGC
Organism: Bacteroidales bacterium; assembly: GCA_030626465.1. GTDB lineage: Bacteria > Bacteroidota > Bacteroidia > Bacteroidales > UBA10428 > UBA10428. The sequence continues at coordinate 3,560 of DAOUOU010000093.1, read as the reverse complement.
CACGGTGCCCAAAAGGCCTGCATCATATTGCCCGATCCATGGCGTGATTCGCAACCTATAAATTGCAATTGCCAGATAGATTCGGAGCAATTATCGCCCTCACGTACAAACAAATCGTGAAAGTTTGGCAACAATGCAAACTCACCTGAGTTGATGATTGTATTGAACAGACCGAGCGCTGTCTCATAGCAGGTTGACGGATCGGCAATGCTACGGATCCTGGAATCGTTATCGGGATTACTTTCGGTAGTATACATCGTGAGTTCTCCGGCAATTGTCATATACACTTTGGCAAGAAGTCCCATGGCTGTGTGTTTATTTACCCGGCCTATATCATCACCTGTGTATTCGCTACGTGCCGGAAGAAGATCAGCTCCGCTTTCAAAATCTTCTATTATCTTATTGTACACATCATAAGCCGAAGATCTGTAAGGGGCCTTCAATTCTTCAGGTGTCATGCCATCCAGTATCAATGGTATATCAGAATAGAGGCGCACCAGGGTAAAATAACCATAGGCTCTCAGTGTTAGTGCTTCTCCCTGAATGCGATCAAGAAGAACCTGGTCTGCGCTGTTCCCGTCAATATTCTCCAGTACGATATTCGTTAACGCAATCATACGGTAAATGATCTGCCAGAGGTCGGCATTTCTCGGATTATCGCTTGCCAGCGAAAATTCATCGATGGGTATATAATCGGGATCAACACCGTTGGGTTGAGCATCGTCAGAAGCACCATCCCCTATCATCCAGATGGATTTGCCGTTAAAACCTTCTTCTCCTAAAGGAGCATAGATCGCATTTGCAGCATACTGAATACCATCTGCTGTGGTATAGAAATTACCTGTTACCAGCGTATCAATAGGTTTTCTGTCAAGGAAGTCTTCGCTGCATGACAGGATGATCAATAGTATGAGTTGCAGCAGAATTAAGGCATATATTTTTTCTCTTTTCATTTTTCCTTGGTTTAAAATTTAAAAATCCAGATTAATGCCAAATACGACCGATCTGGGGATGGGATAGTTACCAATATCGACTCCGGTAAGCAGGGCATTGTTGATCTCATTGTTTGTCAACGGACCGTGTTCAGGCTCATAACCGGTATATTTTGTAAAGGTATAGAGGTTTTTGCCTGTCACATATATACGCAAGCGCTCAGCCCTGATGCGGTTTGAAATTTTCTTCGGCAGTGTATAACCCAGGGTAATCGTCTGTATCTTCAGAAAAGATGCATCCTCAACAAAACGGTCCGAGATGCGCAGGTTGTTGTTATAATCCTGAAGGGTCATACGGGGAATGTCGGTAGTAGTGTTCTGAGCAGCTACCAGGAAACGCCCGTGAGGGGTGTCCAGGTAAATATCTTCCGGTGTGTAAGCATCCAGTACAGTGGAGAACTGATTGTTGGTAGTATTCATGGCTTCCATTCTGCGTTTGACCATATTGAATACTTTGTTACCTAGCATTCCCTGAAGGAAAATGCTTAGATCGAAGCCTTTGTAAACGAGATTGTTGGTCAGTCCGAATACATGCATTGGTACCGGATTGCCTATGTAAGCTTTATCGTTCTCATCGATCGTTCCGTCACCATTAAGGTCCTTGAAGCGAATATCACCCACACTGGTCAGTGGATTCTGAAATGCATGATTGTCGATTTCTTCCTGGCTGCGGAAAATTCCATCGGTCACAAAACCATAAAACTGGGCTATAGGATATCCTTCGGCTGTCTGTGTGATCATCGGATCCTGTGTCCTTATCCTCTGTGGAATAACAGTTTCCGAAAGATCAAGTACCTTGTTCCTGTTGAAGGAATATGTGGCTGTAACAGACCAGTTGAAATTGCCCGACAGGATATGCGAGATCAGATTTACTTCAACTCCCTTGTTTTCCATGGTAGCACTGTTTGACCAGGGTTCGCCGAATGGAGAGGAAGTAATAGGAAGAGGCAGCTGGATCAACATATCTTCTGAGCGCTGGATATAAAAATCAGTTATCAGCTGTAACCGGTTTTCAAGCATATTCACGTCCAGTCCCAGGTTATAGGAAATTACGGTTTCCCAGTTAAGGTCGGGGTTGTCTTTCCCGTCAGGTTCATAGGCCGGGTATATCTGATTATTCAGGCTGACTAATACAGGGCGGAGCCTGGCAAGAAAGTCAGTAGGATCGATGTTGTCGTTTCCGGTTTTTCCATAGCCTATTCTTAGCTTTGCAAAGTTGATAAACGAAAGGGATTGCATGAATCCATGGTTAGAGAATTTCCATGCCAGGGCAAAGGAAGGAAAATAACCCCTTTTCTTGCCGGAGCCAAATTTTGAACTCCCGTCAACACGTGAGGTATGGGTAAAGGTTACCAGGTTGTTATAATCGTATACAAGCCGGCCAAAGAAAGATTCCATTGCAACATCACCCGCATACGCTCCGTTGCTCTTATTATCTTCAGAGCCCAGTGCAAGGTTTCTGGATTCGTTGTTCGGGAAATTGTCCCGGAAGGCACTGAACTGATCCCATTTTGTATAAGACCTGCTGTAACCGGCCATAACAGTCAGGTCGTGCGCCAAAGCGATCTTGCGGTTAAAAGTGAAATAATTTTCCCACGACCAGTAAAGGTTTTGCTGAATGGCTTCCTGCATACGGGCATGTTCCACGTAAATGGCACCACGATCGACTGAAGGTTCGAATATGGTTGTGCGGGAATTGGATAAGTCCGTACCGAAAATGGTTCTGAAGGTAAAACCTTCAAAAAAGGTTAATTGTCCGTATATATTCCCCACTATTCTGCTAACCACGTTGTCGTTTTGTTTTTCCAGCTCGGCAGCAATAGGATTATCAGGAGCATTTTCCAGGTCTTCAGAAGGGCCAGCATAATTTCCTGCCGAATCGCGTACCGCCATATCGGGTCGCTGTTGCAGGGCCCTCTCTACAATACCTCCGCCATAGTAGGCATCGTTGAATGTCATGTCTTCTTTCGAGTAGCTGAACATCAGGGTGTTACCCATCTGAAACCATTTGGAAAGTGTGGCATCCGTATTGGCTTTCAAAGACAAACGTTCATACGATGAACCCACCAGGATACCATCTACCCCATAGTATCCTCCCGAAAGGCTGTACCTTATTTTTTCGCTACCCCCGCTGGCTGACAGGTGATAGTTCTGTATGGGTGCAGTCTGATACATTTCTTTCTGCCAGTCGGTATTCACAGGGAAGGAATCAGGATGAAGGGTTGTAAAAGGGATCTGATCGTCAGTAATGTCTAACTGAGTCTCAAAAACAGGATAGGTATCACTGTTGATGTTGTTCATATGCTGCATAAGCCTGTACCGGGCGTAATCATATGAATTCATGACGTCTAACTTTTTTGGTAATTGTTGGAACCCGTAATATGCACTGAAGGAAAGATTGTTCTTGCCTTCTTTCCCTCGCTTGGTTGAAATCAGGATAACTCCGTTAGCACCGCGCGAACCATAGATAGCAGTGGCAGAGGCATCTTTCAGGATCTCGATGGATTCGATATCGTCGGGGTTAATTGTTGCGAGTGGATTTGAGTTTTGACCTCCCTGACCACCTTC
>DAOUOU010000108.1 GCA_030626465.1 Bacteroidales bacterium | reverse complement strand
TATATCAAAGGCGTTAACCAACACCACGATCTCGGTGCCCTTGGTGCCGCATTCAATATCCGTGCGGCTGAAAGGCAACTTGAGATACTGCGCGAAATGGGTTGCAATACAATCCGTATGGCCCACAATCCGCCTGCTCCTGAACTGCTCGAGTTAACAGACAGGATGGGTTTTCTTGTTATTGATGAAATTTTCGATTCCTGGGAAAGAAAGAAAACACCACTCGATTTCCATCTGATTTTCCCTGAATGGCATGAGCAGGATATTCGCGCCTTTATCCGCCGCGACCGGAACCACCCTTCAGTGATCATATGGAGTCTGGGCAATGAAGTCGGCGAGCAATACACCAATGAGATGGGCGCTGCTGTAGCGAAGCATCTGCATGATATCGCGAAGGACGAGGATCCTACCCGCCCCACGACTGTCTCTGTAAACTTTGCCAAACCCCACATGCCCATGCCAGCTGTCATGGACATTATCAGTCTGAATTACCAGGGCGAGGGAATCCGAGATGCTCCGGCCTATGCCGGCCTTCAAGGGATCCACACGTCTCCGCTCTATCCGGTATTTCATGATTCGTTTCCCGACAAGCTCATCCTTAGCAGTGAGAATGCCGCTGCCCTAAGCAGTCGTGGAGAATTTCTTTTCCCTGTTGTTGGTGGAATCAGTGCCCCGGTGAAGGACGGGTACGGAGGAAATCCGGAAACTCAACAGGTCAGTGCCTATGAGCTATATACAGCACCTTTCGGCTCTTCAGCGGACAAAGTGCTCGCCTCCCTCGAGAAACATCCGTATGTAGGTGGAGGAGCCGTATGGAGCGGCTGGGATTATCTTGGAGAGCCCACTCCCTACTACTTGGCACGTAGTTCCTATTACGGCGTCATTGATCTGGCCGGATTTAAAAAATCCCGTTTCTACCTGTATCAGGCACACTGGCGTCCTGATCTACCCATGGCACATATCTTGCCCCACTGGAATTGGCCTGAACGCATCGATGAGATTACACCGGTCCATGTTTTCACCTCTGGCGACGAGGCTGAGCTCTTCCTCAACGGCAAGTCGCTCGGACGGAAGAAAAAAGGCGAGTATGAATACCGTCTTCGCTGGGATGATGTGAAATACGAGCCCGGCGAACTGAAGGTAGTGGCGTACAAGGACGGGGAACAGTGGGCCGAGAATGTTGTGAAGACCACGGACAAGCCGGCACAGCTCAAGGCAACGGCAGATCGTAATAGTATCCGGGCCGATGGAAAGGATCTGGCCTTCATTACGGTGCAGGTAACGGATAGGAACGCGCTCACCGTGCCCAACTCAAACAACCGGATCGAGTTTACGATTGAGGGACCCGGTGAGATTATCGCAACCGATAACGGTGATCCTACTGATCTGGTGCCTTTCCCTTCGCACGTGCGCAAAGTCTTTAATGGACTAGCCTTAGTAATTGTACGTTCAAAAAATGGAGAATCAGGTTCTGTAAGGATCACTGCTAAATCAGACGGACTTGAAAAAGACCGGGTGGTTATTAAAAGTAAAAAATGGTAAGTTCTGAATTCTGCCCATGATAGCTTATTTAGCTACTATCAAGATATATAAGAAATGTACTATGTTAAATATCATTAATAAAATACCAATGAAGAGAAAATTAGTAAATGTTAGTTTCATGCTTTGTTGCTTCCTGGTTGTTCAAACCGGGCAGCTCACTGCACAATCTGTAACTGTCGATCTAAATACAGAATACCAGTCTATTAGTGGATTTGGTGGTGTAAACATGCCCGGATGGATTGACGATCTTTCAGAAGATCTGGCTGACAAGGCTTTTGGAAATGAACCGGGTCAGATGGGTCTTACCATTTTAAGGATTCGTGTACCTAACGATACAACACAGTTTTTCAGAGAGGTTCCTACAGCAGTACTTGCGAAAAATCACGGAGCCATCATTATGGGTTCACCGTGGTCACCTCCTGCATTGTTGAAAAGCAACAATAATCTTGTTGGAGGTTACCTGTTGCCCGAGAATTATGGAGCGTTTGCCGATCATCTTCTGCGGTTTGCTTCCTATATGAACGATAGTGGAACACCTCTGTATGCGGTATCCATACAAAATGAACCTGATATCGGAGTAAGTTATGAATCATGCGACTGGTACGCTAGCCAAATGATTGATTTCCTGGAAGAACAAGGATCAAGATTCGACACACTCAAAATAATTGCCCCTGAATCATTCCAGTTCAGACGACCATTATCGGATTCGATACTGAACGATCCGGTGGCCGAACCATATGTTGATATTATCGGCGGGCATATCTATGGAGGAGGACTTTTTGATTATCCGCTTGCCCGCGACAAAGGGAAGGAAGTATGGATGACAGAACACCTGACAGGAAGTTCAGGTCCCGAAGCAAATGACTGGCCCTTAGCTCTTGATCTTGCCACTGAGATCAACGATTGCATGAAAGCAAATTTCAATGCCTATATATGGTGGTACCTGAGACGTTTTTACGGACCCCTGAATGATGCAGGAAATATTACCCAAAAAGGCTATGTTATGTCACAGTTTTCAAAATTCATTCGTCCGGGAACAGTGAGAGTTGATGGCACAGTGAGCAGTGCTCCGAATGTCGATGTAACTGCATATAAGACCGATACTACCCTTGTCATTGTGGTGATCAATGAGAATGCTTCAGGCACTGAACTCGATTTCACCATACAGAACGGAACGATCGATACTCTTACGAAGTTTACTACCTCTGCAACGAAAAATGTGGTGAATGACGGTGGAGTTTCTGTATCAGCAGGTACGTTCACAACCTCGGTCGATGCAAATAGTATTACCACATTTACCAGCTATACCGGAAATGCCGGGAAATACGGGAATGTACCGCCGGTAGCTGATGGCGGCCCGGATATTGTCATTGAAGACACTGACGGAAACGGTTCGGAACCTATCTTGCTTGATGGAACGGGCAGTACAGATCCGGACGGAGTGATCACCAATTATTCCTGGGCAGTAAACGGAGAACAGGTTGCATGGGAACCGAGTTATGAAATTACTCTAGACATCGGAGAACATATGGCAGTGCTTACCGTAACGGATGACGATGGAGCCAAACATGCCGATACGGTGTATATTACCATACACAGTATCTACAATACGGAGATCTGGCTCGAAAGCGAATGCGGACAAGTGGGTTCCACATGGGAAATTCTCACGGATGCCAATGCTTCCAACGGAAGCTATGTGGCCACTCCAGACGGAACGCAAAGTCTTGAAGCTGCTTCTACCAATACCGCTGATCATCTGATTTATACATTCTATGTAGCAGAAGCCGGACCATACAAAGTATGGGGAAGGGTAATTACCCCCACTGCGGACGACGATTCGTATTGGGTACGAATGGATGACGATACCATCTGGGCGCTTTGGAACAGCATACCTGCCGGAAGCAACTGGCATTGGGACGATGTACATGATCAGAACAACGAAAGTGAGGTTGTGGTTTACGATCTGGAGACCGGATATCATACACTTAGCATTTGCTTCAGGGAAGATGGAGCCCTTCTGGACAAATTGTTCCTCACCAATACAGGAATTATCCCCTCCGGAACAGGAGATACGGATACCACTTGTCCGGACACACCCGATCTGGATAACTCAGCAAAATCCTTCAATGAAGTAACGGAAATAAGGCTTTATCCTAACCCGGCCTCTGATGAAATTCAGATTAGTTGGAATAAGGGGTATACCACATTGATGTTGGTTGGATTGGATGGTAAAACCATAGTTCACAGGGAATTTCCTGTCAGACTCCAGCATACACGGCTTGATCTTGATCTGGAACCGGGTTTATACTTACTGCTTCTCAGGAATGAGGAATCTACCGGAGTTACAAAACTTGTTGTTGAATAAGGCGGAAAACAGGAAGAAGGTTTGCCGGCATCACCTTTCAGGACAGATAACTGGGTGTTTAAACAGAAAGATTAAAGTACAGTTCAACTATTTCAGTCAGGTTCATTCTGCAAATACCACGAACAGACACTAAAGAAAAGTTTAGTGAGTAAGTTATCAAATCCTTTTTGCGCAGATATAAATCATACCATCAATCCTGAAAAACAAAAATCAATATTTGGTTCGAATTGTTAAATCTGAGAGCAAGAATGATGATTAATATGTGAAACGAACCGGACTTTTCTTTTAAGTCATTCTCATCTAAGGATCACGAGCCTGCCTGACTGGCCTGTCTGTCTGCGCTAGCCAGGTAAACTGCGCCAGCAGGACAGGCAGGGAGCGCAGCGACGAGTAACCGATAACCGAAGGGAGGAGCTCATGAACGGAACGAAGTGAAGAGAGTAATCTTACTACCCCGACTATTGATAATCAAATAATTAAGCTACTTAAGTTATTGCAAAAACCGGTCTCACTGACCACCCAATTCCGGTTTTTGAATAAGTCTGTTCCGATTTCAATTGACCACCCAATTCCAGGATTTTGTATTTAATAAATGCTTAATATACAAGACTTAACATAATATAAATTAAAACTTAATAGTAAAATAACTGCACTGGTCAGTAGTTCCGGTTTTTGGTTGTCAATATAACTGATTTTTCCACTTGAGGTTTGGACTATGAAAAAAGAACTTTATTATTATCTCAACTTAGCTGTCCTGTATGCTGCATGTACTTCAGCACAAACCTCAGGTCGGAATAGCTTACTATATCACCCAGGGCATGTTTGGCGTCATTTAACTGAAGTGAGTCGTGCTTCTGAAAGTACCCGGCAATGAGTTTTAATTTTTTCTCGCTGATACATTGGTTTATGTCCAGCATACCTTCACCAACAAAGTGCGCCAGATGTCCTTCAATGGTATTGTTGGCCAGACCCCTTTCCTTCGCAATTTCTTCAACTGATTTCCCCGATTGGAAAAGCTCAAGACTAATTTCACGAGTAGGCTTTTTTTCAGTCTTTTTTTTAGAAGATTTAGGCTCAGGCATTTTCAAATCTATTTTATTGGCTTGCCGAAAAGCAAGAATGATATTCAGAATGTCTTCCCCGTATTTTTCAATGGTGCGTTTCCCAATTCCCTTTATTTTTTTCAGATCGGAAGATGAAGCAGGAAGATAATGGGCAAGTCCAGCCATAGCTTTCTGGCTGAAGATTATATAATGTGGTAATCCCTGCTCCCGTGCCAGTTCAGCACGCCAGCTCTTTAATTTGTTAAACAGCTCTGGAAAAGCAATATCTGCAGGTGCTATATTGGTTTCGAGTTTTGCTGATGTACTGACAATCTCTTTTCCCAATGAAGCCTTAGCCCTTGCTTCAAGAAATTTCACTGTCGAGAATCCTTCTTTGCCAGAATTTAAGGACGCTAACTTCACCTCAACTTGTTCCTGAATTTGATTGGCAGCCCTGGTTAAAGATTTTTTAACCAATTTATTATCTGTTTCGAACTGTACCAGATCCAGAGTAGGAATTATCTCATCATTCAAAATATTCAGAAAATAGACGCAGCCTTTTTTTATCCTGGTTTGCAAGGCTGAATTATCTTCCACCAATAGACTTATCGAATCGTTTTGCTTAAGCTGGGTAAAGAACGACTGTGCAACAAGTATCATCCTTTCCTGTATAGATTTGGCAATTTCCTGCAATTGTTTTACCGGATCGCCAAGTAAGCTGCCTGGGTTGGATTTGGCAATTTTGATACAATAGTTAATTCGTCTGACAAGTTGTGTGAAATCAAATAAATCGTTTAGTAACTGGTGTTGGTAGACAATCTGCGAACGGTTCAGGAAATCATTATCGGGTATATTTTCTTCAATTCCCTGTGTAAAAGATTGAATACTCGAATTGCTGATTATTCCTCTGTCCGAGACTTTACTGCTGAGTACCAGGCCTTCCAGAGTTCGACAGCGGCTCAGTGCAACATAAACCTGGCCATGGGCGAAAGCCGCATTTGCATCAATCACAGCCTTATCAAAAGTCAGCCCCTGGCTTTTATGAATTGTTATGGCCCAGGCTAACTTCAAAGGAAGCTGATTAAAACTTCCGACCGGAATTTCCTCAATCTCCTGTGTTTGTTCGTCCACACTATACTTCATATTCTGCCAAGTAGCTTTCTCGACAGTAATAGCAAACTCATCTCCCTCGCACTTAACGAAAACTACATCATCTTCAATGCTTTCAATACACCCAATTTTGCCATTGTAATAGAGCTTTTCCGGTGAACTGTCATTCTTTACAAACATAACCTGAGCCCCTGTTTTAAGAACCAGGAACTCTTCCGTGGGGTAAGAATACTCCGGGAATTCACCACTTATCTCGGCTGTAAACTTAAACTCAGGCATTTTAATTTCGGAAAGTTTCTTCACGTTAATTGTCTTTGCCTGTGCATTGTGTGTTGTAAGTGTAATGTAGCCTTCATCATCCGAAGGAGAAAATCCGGGAATATATCTCTCATTAAGTTGTTGTAATGCTGTCGAATCCGGTTTGCTCTCCCGAATTTTATTAAGCAGGTCAATAAAAACCTGATCGCTCTGACGGTAGATCTTTTTCAGTTCAAGGCTTATAAAGCCAGCCTCCTGCAAGGCTTTACTGCTGAAGAAGAACGCGGAATCGTAATACTGGCCAAGCACGCGCCAATCCTCATCCTTAACAACAGGGGCCAATTGTTGCAGATCGCCAATCATTAGTAATTGAACGCCACCAAATGGCCGGTTATTGTTGCGATATCGACGAAGAACACTATCAATTGCATCCAGCAGATCAGCACGAACCATGCTTATCTCGTCGATAACCAACATATCGAGACTCCGAATGATATTCTTCTTATCACGGCTTATACGAGTAAAGTTCTTTTCACTTTCGGTTGAGCTCATATTATTCCCGGAAAATCCTGCGATATAATGCCTGGGAATCTGTGGGCCGAAGGATAACTGAAAAAAAGAATGAATGGTAACTCCCCCTGCATTTATTGCAGCAACTCCTGTGGGTGCAACAACGATTATACGCTTTGGAGAAATTTGACTGAGCTTTTTTAGAAATGTTGTTTTGCCCGTTCCGGCCTTACCTGCAAGGAAAAAATTTTGAGCGGTTGATTCAATAAAATCGTATGCCAGTTTGAGTTGCGGATTGTCGGTTGAATAATTCATTTAGCCTAAGTGCATTTGCCTGGGTAAAACTATAAAATCAATTTTGTTCAACGAAAGAAGATGGAGTTTAAATAAGAGATTGTTTAAAATTTATCCCTGCCTCGCCGGCTTGCTTGAGATTTGATTCATAAAAAAAGGACAAAGTGAGTGAAACGAACCGGACTTTTCTTTTAGTTATTCCCAGAACAAAGATAACGTGCCTGCCTGACTGGCCTGTCTGTCTGCGCTAGCCAGGTAAACTGCGCCAGCAGGACAGGCAGGGAGCGAAGCCTTTATACTTTATACCATTCTTGTGCAGGATTGCTAAAACGCCATTCGATATATTAGCGTTGTTGAACGTTAATTAGTTGACTTTCGATCATTAATAGTGTAACTTGTTTATTCATTTCTGAACCACAATTCAATAATGTATCGTCCTGATTTTAGTTGACAGTTTTTGTCAAAAAACTGTCAGCCTATTTCAGGACAAGACACTCTTATGGCGTATACATTTTGCTGGCACCAGTTGTTCTTAGTAATTTTCTTCTCTTACTTGCATAAATGCTTTAGGATGCAAACATGCAGGGCAGGTCTCTAATGCTTTCTCTGATTCATAGACATACCCGCAATTCAAACATTTCCACCACACTTTTCCATCCTTCATAAATACTTTGTCTTCCGAAATATTCTGCAATAATTTCAAATATCTACGTTCATGTTCTGTTTCAACTTTTGCAATCATTTTGAAAGCTGTTGCAACTTCCGGAAATCCCTCTTCTTTTGCTATTTCTGCAAATTGTGGATAAAGCTTGGTCCATTCTTCATTTTCCCCTTCGGCAGCTGCTTTTAGATTATCTTTTGTTGTGCCGATGATGCCTGCGGGATAACTTGCAACAATTTCGGTCATTCCTCCTTCCAGAAATTTAAAGAAACGTTTTGCGTGTTCCTTTTCCTGGTTAGCAGTTTCCTGAAAAATTGCTGCAATTTGTTCGTAATCCTCTTTTTTGGCAGCACTTGCAAAAAACTCATAGCGATTCCTTGCCTGTGATTCGCCTGCAAATGCTTTTAACAGATTTTGTTCTGTTTTTGTACTTTTTAATGATTTTGTCATAATATTTTTTTTTATTGTTAAACTTCAATGAAATCTTCTTTATCTGCTCCACAGACAGGACATTTCCAATTGTCAGGTAAATCCGCAAATCTAACCCCTTCTTTGTTTTCATCGTAAATATGTCCACAAACCGTGCATTTGTATTTGCCTGATTTTATTGGTGCTGTATTAGTTTCCAACTTTGATTTATCAATATAAGTTGGTGCATTTTTGGGGGCAATACCTTTTTTGATTTGGCGATAATAAGAATACGTAATCGGTTCATTGGTTTCATCTAAAAGTTGTGCGTCAATTAATTCACCAATAAATAGCAAATGTGTGCCTACGTCAAATTTGTGGACAACTTTACATTCCAAATATGCTATACTGTCATCTAGAATAATCGGAGTTCTTGTTATGCCATACTTTACATTCATTCCTTCTAATTTGTTAAAATCCTTCCCACTCTTGTAACCAAAGCTGCCATAAATTTTTGAATCTGTTTTTTGATGCAACACAGAAACTGAAAAATGACCATGTTTTTCAATAAGCTCGGAAGTAAAATTATTTTTATTACAGCAAGCAGCAAATTTTGCAGGTTCTGATGTTACCTGAAATACAGTATTTGAAATAAATCCGTTTCCACGGTCCTCATCTCCTGAACATACGATGTATAATCCGTAAGTAACTTTAAATAGTGCCTCAAAATTTATCATGTCTATCATTATTAGTTTGTATTAACAATTTATTTGATTCAGACCTTGTAGCATTTCTTTCATATGCTGGTAACGGTCGGGTGTAGGAACAGTAGCGGACTTCAGCGCTGCGTTCATATCACCAGTAACCGTTTTTGCTTTAAATATACAAACTTTTGTAAACCACTGCCCCCGCTATTGGTTCTACACCTTGTTGAACTAAACCGCCCTACCGGCCGGTGGTTTTTAATACACTGGCCGGTAGTTTGCATATTTGCGGTTTTATTAATCTTAATCATTATGACAATGACAAATTTAAAAAAAGGTTTT
>DAOUOU010000065.1 GCA_030626465.1 Bacteroidales bacterium | reverse complement strand
TTGACCAATACCAGCGGTTGATTTGAATATGTGCCTGCATACAAATCTTCTGATGGAATGATAAAACTTTCAGCAGCATGGCTTATCGAAAGAGCAGGATGCAAGGGTATTCAAATAGGCCATGCAGGCACATATTCAAATCAACCGCTGGTATTGGTCAACAATGGAAATGCAACAGGAAAGGAAATTGTCAGCTTAGCAGAATATATTGTTACCAAGGTATACGAGACATTTGGTATTAGCCTGAAACCCGAAGTAAATATAATCTGAGAAAATCAGGATAAATTAATTGTATTTACCACAGCGTTTATTATCGCTGATACTGTCTCTCTGTTGCCTGCTTCAGCATAAATTCTAATAACTGGTTCTGTTCCCGAAGCTCTGATCATCACCCATTGATCCTCTCCCAGATGATATTTGTACCCATCCAGATCATTAATTTCAGTAACAGAGAATTCGCCAAAATTGGAATAGCTATGATTTCTGCAACCTTCAATTACCTTATTTCTAATGTTTTTATTCAATTCAAGATCCATTCTTTCATAAGCAAACTGACCGGTGATTGCCTGCACTTCATTTATTAATTCACTAAGTTTTTTACCCGATTCAGCCAACCAGTTCCAAATTGTAATTCCAATCCATATACCATCCCTTTCCGGTAGATAAGTACCAGTAGTTATTCCCCCTGATTCCTCACCTGCAGCAAGAATATTTTCGTTCAGCATAATTTGAGAAATTTCCTTAAAGCCAATTGGCGTGCGAATTACCTCAAAACCATAATGGTCACATAATCGTTCCACTTTATGTGTTGAGGAAAACCCGATCACTACTTTTCCTTCCAATTTTTTGTATGCAGCGAGGTAATGTATTAATAAAAGCAGCACATGGTGACTATCGATGTAAGTTCCTTTTTCATCAAATAATGCAATTCGATCTCCATCGCCATCTACTGCCAGTGCACAATCAATAGTGTGTTTGCTCCATATATACTCTTCAAGCAGATGTAAATTTTTTGGCAGAGGCTCGGGAGGTATACCCAAAAAAGAGGGATTTACTTCACAACGAAACATCTTAATATCGGGCATCAGCTTTTTAAAAATGTTTTGTGCACTTCCAAACATCGCATCAAAGGCAAATCGGATTTTAGATTTGATGATGCTGTCAATGTCAAAATGGTCATGAATGTTTTTCAGATAAATCGATTCAAGATTTATATATTGTATAAGTCCCTGTTCAATGAAGTAATTCCAATTCAGCATCTCAAGATCAAATTCATAATCAGATGATATCAGGTTCTCAATATCTTTGATATCTTTTTCGAGCATTGGACCACCAAAATCAGCTTTGAGCTTAATCCCATTATATTCAGCCGAATTGTGGCTTGCTGTGATCATAACGCCGCAGTTGGCTTTCAACTTAACAACCCCCAGGGAAACCATCGGGGTAGTAACAAAATTCTCTGAAATATAAACCCGTATGTTTTTAGAGGCCAATATTTTCGCAACTGCCTCCATAAACATTTCTCCTCCAAAACGGCAATCATACCCAACAACTATAGAAGAATTCGGAAATTTTCTAATGAACCAGCGAGCCAGACCATAGGCAAACTTCGCCACATTAGCCAGAGTAAAATCTTTTGCGATTACTCCTCTCCAACCATCTGTACCGAATTTTATTTTATCCATCAATTTTTTCTGATAAAAATAAAGAGTGGAAAAAGATTATGCTATCAATTATCTCAATAATTATCGACAATCTAACGATATATCCTTCTTTTGTTGAGTTCGCGGCGATACAGTTCGGCATTGCGATTATGTTCCTTTAAGGTTTTAGCAAAGTTGTGATATCCTGAGAAATCTGGTTTAGCACAAAAATATAAGTATTTGTGCTTTTCATATTTCAGAACAGCATCAATCGAAGATATTTCAGGAAAACATATGGGTCCGGGTGGCAGCCCTGCATACTTGTATGTATTGAAAGGAGAATTGATTCTGTAATGCTTCCTTAACACACGTTTCATAGAAAAATCACCTGTCGCATAAATAACAGTCGGATCTGCATGCAGGCGTATCCCTTTATTTAACCGGTTCATATACACACCGGCTATTCTTCTTTTTTCATCGTCTTTTCGGGTTTCTTCGTTTACTATTGAAGCAAGGGTTATCACTTCCTCTTTTGTCATTCCAATCTCCTCTACCTTGCGATCCCGTTTTTTATTCCAGAAAGCATCGTATTCACTCAACATCCTGTCAAACAATCCGTCAACCGAAATATTCCAATACACTTTGTAAGTATTCGGGATAAATATGCACTTAAACGTATACTTGTCAAATCCGTATTCTTCGCATATTGAATCGGATTGAAAATATTTCATGATGTCAGGAGAATCTATTTCCAGCTGTTCAGCCAATCGGTTAGCCAGCTGTTTTTCGGTACGAAGGTTATTGAAGGTGAGCAAAACAGGATCCTGTTTCCCTGATCGCAATATATTGATGAACTCATTGTTGCTCATTCTGTTCTTTACCTTGTAGCGGCCCGGATGTATATTATTCGGGTAATTCTTTTTAGTGGCAGCCCATTCAAAGCTCTGAGTATTTCTGATCAAATTTTCTGTTCTTATGAGTTCAAGCACATCCTTGTATGTCGATCCGGTTGGAATGTATAAATAAACTTCCTTTTTATCCTTAGTAAAAATGTTTGGGGCAAAAGCTTTTCGATAAAGACTGAATCCTTTAATCCCTGCTATTAGAAGTGCTATCAGAAGAAAGTAAATAACGCGTTTTAACCAAACGTGTTCACTCATAAAGCTATCCTTATGTTATAAATTATCCTATTTTTTTATTTTTATTACATACAACTGCCCTGTTTCATCACGAATTACTTTGACCTGATCATTTTTATCGATGAAGCCAATTTCTGCTTTAGCATCAAAAATTTCACCCTCAATCTTCACCCTCCCTGAAGGACGCAAAACAGTGTATGCAGTACCCGATTTACCGATCATGTCCTTCTGATGTGTATCAATACTGATAAATCCCCTGGATTTATCTTGCTCGGCAGCTAACGCCAGTCCTTTGAAAAGATTTGATGTTCCAACCTTTCGGCTTATCCACAGAGAAAGAAAGAAGGATACCAGAACAGTAAGTAAAATCCTTGCAAATACTTTCGCTACTTTAATGAACGCTCCAATGCCTTCAAATTCAAAAACAACATTATCTATAACACTCATTGTCAAGCTCAGGAGAATCAACATGATACCTGATATACCAGTCACCCCGAATCCGGGAACAACAAATATTTCCAAAGCAAGTAGCACAATACCGACTATGAATGCAAGAACTTCCCAGTTTTGAGCTAATCCTTCAATGTACAAAGGAGCAAAATAAAGCAGGGCGGCTGCAATGGCAATTCCTAGCGGAAAGCCAACACCGGGAGTTTGCAATTCGAAATATATCCCTCCAATAATTAGCAATATAAGCAAGCTTTGTGCCACCGGACTGAGCAATAATACAATGATGTGATCAATACTTTTCAGTTCATATTTCCTGGTCTCATAATCTGATAAACCGGAAATTTCAAGAACTTCTCTCACACTACTGGCTTTTCCTTCGCAGTATCCCACCTGAATAGCTTCTTCCACAGTTAAAGTAAGTACTTTCCCGGAATCTATAATTCCCTCCACAACCAGTCGCGGATCAACCATTGCCTCAGCAATATGAGGATCTCTGTGCCAAACATAGGTGGTATCATTTCCCTTAATAATGGTGTCTTTGCCATGAGCTTCTGCGGTTGCCCGCATAGTAGATCGCATAAAAGACTGGTATTTATCCGGTACAACTGCTCCCGATTGATCAACTACCGTGGCAGCACCAATACTTCCTCCGGAACGCATATAGATGCTGTCTGCAGCTATTGAAATAAGAGCTCCAGCTGAAATAGCCTGGTTATCAATAAATATCATAACCGGGATTGGAGAATTCAAAATTTTTGTGCGAATGGAATCTGCAATGTTAACCATTCCTCCATAGGTATTCAGATGAATTAAGATATAATTGGCTTTTAGTAATAAAGCTTCCTCGAAAGCTTCCAATGTAATACGCCAGGCTGGTTTTGCAATTTCTTTTCGAATTTCAAAAATATAAACCAACCCGTTCTTTGTCTGAATGGTATTTTGATGAACCGAATCAGTTAAGCTATGACTTTCAACAGTATCAATTGCAATTTCAGATGAGGAGAGAATCTGAATACATAGGATCAAACATAAAACTCTCCAGTTTTTTAAAATGCTTAAAGCTCTCATAATAGTATTTTTTCCTTAGGAACGAAATTAAATAATGCGAACGAAATCACAAATAAAACCATTGATATACGCAAATTTTATTTATTCCTCATCATGCTTTTCATGTGCTTAACCCTGTCTCTTTTATTTTTTTCTAACTTTGAAGCTCAAAATTGAAAAAATGGATTTAGAAGCATTAACTGCTGTATCACCAGTTGACGGCAGATATCGTTCTAAAACAGAGGAACTGGCACCTTACTTTTCTGAGTACGGATTAATTAGATACAGGATCAGGGTTGAGATCGAGTACTTTATTGCGCTTTGTCGTTACAAAATTCCTCAACTCAGTGATTTCCCAAAAGAAAAACACGAGACATTACGTAAAATATATCATACTTTTAGTGTGAATGATGCCGCTGAGATAAAGGAGATAGAAAAAACTACCAATCATGACGTAAAAGCTGTCGAGTATTTTTTAAAAAAGCAATTTGACAAATTGAATCTGGACCGCTATAAGGAATACATACATTTTGCCCTTACTTCACAGGATATAAACAATACAGCGGTACCGCTATCTTTCAGTGATGCGCTTAAGGAATCTTATTTGCCACACTTATATAAGATTACAGATGAATTAACCAATCGCAGCCTTGAATGGGAAAACATCCCTATGTTGGCCCGTACCCACGGACAACCTGCCTCACCTACACGTCTTGGAAAAGAGATCAGAGTATTTATTGAGCGTCTGCAAGTCCAGATAGGACAATTCAAACAAATACCCATATCAGCAAAATTTGGTGGGGCAACGGGCAATTTTAATGCCCATACTGCAGCATATCCTGATATCGACTGGGTTGAATTCGGCAATGCATTTGTAAATCATATTCTCGGACTGGCCAGACAGCAAACAACAACTCAGATAGAACATTACGATAACCTTGCTGCTTCATTCCATGCAATGAGCAGAATCAACACTATCCTGATTGATATGTGCAGGGATATCTGGACATACATTTCCAGGGATTATTTTAAGCAAAAAATTAAGGAAGGAGAAATAGGATCATCCACCATGCCACATAAAGTGAATCCTATCGATTTCGAAAATGCTGAAGGAAATCTCGGATTGGCAAATTCCATCTTCTACCATCTTGCAGAGAAATTGCCGGTTTCAAGATTACAGAGAGATCTTACCGACTCCACGGTTTTGAGAAACATTGGTGTGCCAATGGCTCATAGCCTTATCGCTTATAAATCAATTCTCAAGGGATTGGGTAAGCTATTATTGAACAGAGAAAAAATCGATGCTGATCTTGAAGAAAACTGGAGTGTAGTGGCTGAAGGGATACAAACCATCCTCAGAAGAGAAGGGTTCCCAAAACCCTATGAAGCATTACTTGAACTGACCAGAACCAATAAAAAAATTACAAAAGAAAGACTATCTTCATTTATTGAAACCTTAGATATCAGTGATGATCTGAAAAAGGAACTCAAAGCCCTTACGCCCTCAAACTACACAGGTAAATAAAGATGAAAGACGCTTTTAAACTATTTCGTAAATATCTCCCGCCATATAAAGGATATGTTGGTTTGACCATTGTCTTCAATATCCTGGGAGCGATATTCGGCATCTTTTCCTTTATTGCACTTATCCCTCTTTTGAAAATATTATTCAGCCTTGATTCTGCTGCATATAATTACATGGAATTCGATTTCTCACTCTTCCCGCTAAATATTCCCAGGGAAGCAATAATGAATAATTTATATGTCTGGTTAAGTGATCAGGTAGAGCAAAAAGGTGCCGTCACCATGCTACTCTTAATTGGAATTCTTGGTATAATAATGGTTTTCTTTAAAACAACCTTTACCTACCTCGGAACTTTCAGTATGACTAAAATCCGCAATCACGTAGTCAAAGACATACGAAATATTCTATTTGGCAAGATTGTCTCTCTGCCTATTGGCTATTTTACAGAAGAAAAAAAGGGTGATATTATCGCACGAACTACCGCCGATGTAACAGAAATCGAAGTTTCAATTATGACTTCCCTGGATGCTATATTTAAAAATCCCTTTATTATATTTTTTACAGTTCTTTCCATGTTGTTTATGAGTTGGCAGCTAACTGTTTTTGTTTTTATCATGTTTCCTATTGCAGGAGCTATCATAGGCGTGATAGGGAGAAGCCTGCGAAAACAGTCAATGCTGGGACAAAACAAAATGGGTGAGATACTTTCTACTGTTGAAGAAACTCTGGGAGGATTGCGAATTATCAAGGCATTTAATGCAGAAAAGAAAGTACAGAAAAAACAGCTTATTCAAAACCAGGAGTATCGGTCCATAATGGATAAGCTTACATTAAGAAGGATGCTGGCAAGTCCGATGAGTGAATTCATGGGAACAATAGTTGTAATGAGTGTTATGTGGTACGGGGGCAGACTTATTCTATCTGACTCTGCTAAAAGTATGCTTGAGCCGGAAGAGTTCCTGGTCTATCTTGTATTGTTTTACAATATAATTAATCCTACAAAAGCTTTTTCCACTGCTATCTATAACATACAAAAAGGCCTTGCCTCTATGGATAGAATTGATAAGGTTTTAAATACTCATTCTAAAATTGTAATAAAAGATAATCCCATTCAGCTAAAAGCATTCGAAAACAATATTGAATACAAGAATGTATGGTTCAAATACCAGGAAGATTATGTGTTATCAGATATTTCTTTTACAATTCAAAAAGGACAGACCATTGCGCTTGTGGGGCCCTCAGGCTCAGGAAAATCTACTCTGGCCGACTTATTACCTCGTTTCTACGATGTGGTGAAAGGAAGCATACTGGTTGATGGAAACGATATTCGTGATCTGGATACCACTGAGCTTAGAAACATCTTAGGCATAGTAAATCAGGAACCCATACTTTTTAATGATACCATTTCCAACAACATTATATTTGGTGTTGAACAAGCATCCCCGGAAGAGGTCGAAAAAGCTGCACGTATTGCCAATGCTCATGATTTTATTATTGAAACCGAAAATGGTTATCAGACCAATATAGGTGACCGGGGTACCAGGTTGTCGGGAGGCCAGAAACAGAGAATTTCCATTGCACGGGCAGTGCTTAAAAATCCTCCCGTTATGATTCTTGATGAAGCAACATCTGCTCTCGACACCGAATCGGAAAGATTGGTACAAGAGGCCATCAACAACCTTATGAAAGAACGTACAAGTATAGTTATTGCTCACAGGCTTTCTACAATAAGAAATGCCGATACCATATATGTCCTTAAACAGGGGAAAATTATTGAGCAGGGTAACTATGACGAATTACTATCCAGAAAAGGAGAGTTTAAAATTCTTCACGACAATCAATTTTATAGTTAGATGAGAATTTGTCCGTTTTATCCGGCCAAAATTCCTGTAATAAATTCCATACCAGATTCAATGTATTGGTCCTTTGTAAAGTTTTTTTTGCCCTAATAATTTTTTTCTCCGTTTTCCTGATTGTCCGGACGGCTTTCTTTTTGGAATGCTTCCTTTTTTCAATTTTCTTTTTAGAATATCTTGCAGAAATACTTTTTTTCTTCTTTTCAAAGCTTCCACCAAATAGTTATAGAATCGTTTTTCAGCCAGGTGTTTGTTTTGTGTCTGGCTGTTGTATTCCCCGGCAGACACCTGTAAAAATCCGTCATCATTAATTCTTCTTTTCAATTTAGTCAGAATAGCTTCCTTTTCTTCTTCAGAGAGCAGTCGGGAATTTTTCACATGAAATTCCAGTGTAACCTGAGTCTCCGTTTTGCTGGTATATTGATCTCCCGGCAGAGCACTGTCTGTTGCAACAAATTTATACTCATTCTCAAATGGTCTGTTTGCTATCGGCTTATTTAAATTATGATTTTTCACTGTATTTCTCACCCTTTTTATGAGTGGAAAATTATACACTTTTCTTTGTATAAAAAACCCCGGTTTTCAGGATGGTATATTTCAAGTGTAGAACTTAGAACCGATCCTGCAGTATTGGTAGAGCTCATGAATCAACAAAATCGTGTAAAAAATTATAGAGTATTGTTATTATCTTTACGTAAGCCATTAATCAATTCGATACATGAAAACTGCAAGTAAGATAATAATTGTGGTTTTAGCAGCGATCAGTTTTTATCCTGCAAAGGCTCAAATCTTAGTTGATTTTGAATTAGAAAATACAGGTACACAACACACTGGCGAAGTCTGGGAATCGAAAGGTTTTATCAATGTTTCATGGACAAATGGTTCGAAGAGAACTTCGGTGGCTGAAAATTATGCACATTCAGGAAGCAAATCACTGCAGGTATTTTATCCCAGGGGAAAATATGGGCCTGGAGAAACCGGTCATCAGGCACCTTGTAAACTAGAAGCCAGAGAAGAATATTATGTTTCCTACTGGTTGCGATTTAGCAACAATTTTAGCTGGGGTTCTGACAATGAAGGAGGAAAATTACCCGGCTTATCAGGAGGGGAGAGATGCTCTGGTGGAGCTATCTGTGATGGTACAAACGGATTTACTGCAAGGTTCATGTGGCGAAAGGATGGAAAAGCAGTACTCTATCTTTATCATCTGGATAAACCAGGTAAGTACGGGGAAGATTATGATCTGATAAATCCTGAAAAGGAGACTATTTATTTTCCAAAGGGAGAATGGGTCCATATCATTGAACGGGTTAAAATAAACTCGGGCTCAAACAAGGATGGTGAAGTTCAGGTCTGGTTTAACGGAGAAGAAGTTTTACATATAGACAACCTGCGATTTGTTTTAAATGGGGATAAGGTTGATGTGTTCTATTTCTCAACCTTTCACGGAGGTAATGATGATACCTGGAGCCCTCAAAATGATAGTTACATCTGGTTTGATGATATTGTTGTATCTGCTGATCGTAACGACGTCTTTTAAGCCTTTCGGCTAAATCAACGGTGCAACCTGTATAAATCGTACTATCAGAACATATCGGTCCGTGTGTAGCAGAAGAAGTGATGCACATAAATGTTGTTTTATCCGGTAATATACATATATAACGCCTTACGTTCTTATTCACCGTGATGAAACATAGCTATTTGTGCTATACGCTGCTAGCGGCTGGGTATCCTTTCTTTGCTTCTTCTCTGCGCAAAATATTCTTTTATCAGTTCATGAGTCATATCAGCAATTTCTTTACTAATCCTATCTCTTTCCTGCCTCATGTAATTAACAGCGTCAAACTCTTTTTTAATTGTTGTCCTCATAATCAATTAATTCATATGGTGAACGAATCTCAATTGCCGGGCTATCGCCCGTAGCCTTTTTTCTTTCATCAAATTGCTCAAACAAGAAGGGATTATTCCTCGTTTCACTCGTCATGAGGGCTTCGCCGTTCGAACCCTTCCACCCCTTCTGTTCGAATCCTCATATAAAAAAGTCCGGCACTATTGCTAATGCCGGACTATTGCTTATGTGGCTGTTACGCAACTAAAAATATACCACATTCCGGCCGTAATGAAATGAAGAGCCGGAATCTATTTGTTTAAAAATGAGATAATTATGGATTCCTGATCCCCGCCCGACTGAACGAACTCAGTCGTTCGGGCGGGTCCACTACCCTTCGTCAGGAATGTCAACAATGTAGTTGTGCAACAGCTACGCGTGTTGTGAGCTTTTTTTATTCAGAATTAGTATTTGATAAAAACTTCATTGATCCTGGCATTCATCAATTCATTTGGTGCATTTTCATAATAAGTCAATGAAACAGGCGATCCTAAATCAGTTCCAATATCAAAGGTTTCTGAGGCTGTAAATGCAGATGGAATGGAAAGTTCAACTGTGCCTTTTGCAACTTCTTTACCTTCAATACTAAGAATTACTTCAATTGGTCCACCACGCTTATTTGTTAGAAAACGCGTTTGAACCAAAATATTATTTTTGCCTAATTTTAAGGGCTTCTCTAGTCGAATTTGTTTCCGTTTTACTGATAGAGAGTTGTATTCATAAACCAGATGTCCCTTTTCTAAGAACAGTGAAACCCCACCTGACATTCCGCCTAATGCATAAATAACACCATTAGCTCCTTCATTAATCTCAATGTCAATTTTTACATCGTTGTTTAAAGCTCCCAAACGAGGAGCTGTAAATTCAGGGGTACGGGTCATGCCTTCGTAAAAATACCATTCAGTAATTCCTGTTGATACTAATTCAGAAGGATTCAATGTTGTGTATAATCCACCTCCAATAGGAAATACATTGTTTCTAGCAGCTTCAATAGCAAAAATCTCTTTCATCTTAGCAACCATTTCCGGATGCGTTTCTGCTAAATTATTACTTTGGTTAAAATCTTCTTCCAAATTGTACAATTCCCAAACATCATTATCCGGATTCCACTTATCAATTCCTGTTAATGAAGCCAACCAGGGTGTTCTGGGGCCAAAAGTACTGGCATACCAGCCATCGAAATACACGCCCCTGCTACCAAAATTTTCAAAATACTGAACTTCCTTTTCAGTTGGTGCAGTTGGTTCTTCAAAAGTGTAGGTCATACTAATACCATCTATCGGATCCTGATTGTGTCCATCTACAATTTGAGGAGCTTTAATATCTAAAATATCATAGATGGTAGGTAGAATATCATTCACATGATGAAATTGGGATCTCGGTATATTATCCGGTTTGATGCCTTTAGGCCAGGAGATAACCAATGGAGTTCGAGTACCTCCAAAATGCGAAGCCACTAATTTAGTGTACTGAAAAGGTGCATTTCCCGCCCAGGCCCAAGCAGCGTTGTACATATTATCCAGCATAGGTCCGCCAAGTGCATCTAAGCCACCATACATTTCATCTAGTATATTCATTTGTTCTTCTACAGTAACTGCATCAGGTATACTATTTAAAGAAAGCAACTCAGAAATTGTGCCCTGTAATCCTTCAGCCGAGGCGCCATTGTCTGATAAAACATAAAATATTAGTGTATTTTCCAGTTTTCCCTGACTTTCTAATTCGTCAATAATTTTGCCGGCTTCAGTATCTGTGTGTTCAAGAAATCCAGCATACACTTCCATTAACCGGATTTGAAATTTCTTTTCTCTATCACCCAGCTTATTCCAATCATCCATTGTTTCAGGTTTTGGCACATCTACCAGGTCCTGAGGTATCCACCCCATCTTTTTTTGGTTGGCTACAATAAAATCTCTGTAGACCTGCCATCCTTCATCAAATTTACCTTTGTATTTGTCTGCCCATTCTGCTTGAATATGATGCGGTCCATGGGTTGCTCCCGGAGTCCAATACATGAAAAATGGATTATTTGGAGAGTAGGTGTTTTGTTTTTTGAGCCAGGCAATGGCCTTGTTTGCCATATCTGTGGTCAGATGATACTTTTCGTCATGTTCAGGTTCTATTGGATTTGTATTTTCATATAATCTGGGTTCATACTGGCTGGTTTCACCTGCTATAAATCCATAGAAGTAGTCAAATCCATGACCGGTAGGCCATCTGTCAAAGGGGCCCATTGCTGTAAGTTCAGTAGCTGGTGAGTTGTGCCATTTTCCAAAGGCTGAAGTATTGTAACCATAGTGCCTCAATACTTCTGCCAAAGTGGCACTCGATTTAGGAATTACGCCTATGTAACCGTCAAAGTCGGCAGCCATTTCTGTGATTACGCCATTTCCTACTCTGTGATGGTTTCTTCCTGTTAGTAAGGAAGCCCTGGTAGGCGAACAAATGGATGTTGTGTGAAATGAATTGTAAGTAATTCCTTCATCTGCCAATCGTGAAAGGGTTGGCGTATTGATTCCTCCTCCAAAGGTGGATGGCATTCCAAATCCAACATCATCAATCATTATAATTAAAATGTTCGGTGCGTCTTCGGCGAGCGGTGATTTCTTCACTCGCCAATTGTGCTCTGATTCCTGAAGTGTCCGTCCGGCATAACTAGCCGATGGAGTTTTAGGAAATGGTAAAATGTCTTGTGCCCTGATAATGGAATTGCCAAAAATCAGAATTAAAACTAATAATAGATTTGTCTTTTTCATTTTTTAACTATTTATTTAGTGATTTGTTTTCTTAAAATTGTTCACAACTCATGTATAAATGCAATTCAAAATAGCCAAAAGTTACGTTTGCACCAACTAAGTGAGAAGTATAAATGAAATTATCTATTACGCCTATGATTAACTCTTAAATGTAAAGATATGAAAACAAAAAGGCTTAATAAAATCGACTAGGTTAAAATAGGATAATTTGTTACAATTAATTCAACCTGGTCCCTTCTCTTGTTTTTCGCCGTGCTTATCTTTCTTGATATTTCTAATTGGTACCATCCATTGGCTTGAATGGCTTTTTTTAGTATTTCATGGGGGAACATTGTGAGCATAAACTTTCCTTTAACAGATTTAAGTGTATCCAGTAATTCTGTAAAATGCATCTCATTATATCCTGAATAATACCCTAAATGGGTCCCAATATATGGAGGATCCACAAAATGAGATGTTTTTTCGGTATCTCGACTTCTTATAACCCTGTTTGCATCCGTACTTTCAATACAAGTATTCTCCAATCGTTTGCATATTTCTTCCGTAAAGTTATCCCGGGCATTCTTATTTTTTTGCAAGAGTATTTCGGTCCCGGTCGTATCCGAAAGAACTCCCCAGGATGCAGGCAAAACACATTTTACTTAATATCCAAACTGCCCAGGCACGGGTGACTTCATCAAAAAACCATGGATATTTAAAAATAAAATCCGCATACTCATGTATGTTTCTTGCATACAATGCAGTTTGTATTATGGTCAGGGATCAGGCTATTAAGAAGCCACATGACCTCGATATTGCGATTACACTCTTTCTCCAGATCTCTGGAGGAACGGACTTTATTCAGGTAGCCATAAATGTATAGCTTAAGCAAGTCGGCAGGGTGGTAAGCTGGTCTTCCATTTTCGCAGAAATCTACCTTGAAGTCATAATCCGCTAGGGATAAATCATTTACAAACAAGTCAATCAGCCGCACTTCATTGTCTGTATCAATGCTATCCTCCAAACTAACTGGGAAAAGGTAGGTTTGCGTTCGGTCAAGTCCTTGGATGTATTTCATGCTATAAGTTACAAATCCTTAACTCATTAGGCTAATTGCAACTAATGATGTTGTTAACAATATCAGGGGGTT
>DAOUOU010000133.1 GCA_030626465.1 Bacteroidales bacterium | reverse complement strand
TGATCAGCTCCGACAAGATAGTTTACTCCATTTTCAATGAGTTCCATCCATTCGGTCTCGTCGCGCATGGTCAGGCAAAATTTATTGAAAAAGAAAGCTTCCTTTTGCATACCCCCACTATCGGTCAAAACAAGCCTGCTATTTTTAATCAACTGCAATATATCAAAATAACCAACCGGGTCAATTGGGGAGAAATTGAGTTTAATACCCTGTTGCCGTAGTATTTTTTTTGTACGTGGGTGTATAGGTAATACAATGGGCACATTCGTATTTATTTCATTCAGTGCCGAAACAATTGATTGCAGTTTTATTTTGTCGTCAGTGTTTTCCTGCCTGTGAATTGTACATAATACGTAGTTATTCTTCTCAAGCTTTAACTGATCAATAATTTTCGATACAGAATCAGATTTTTGCTCATAAAACAGAGCGGCATCATACATAACATCACCCACATTTACAATATTGCATTCATGATTTAAAAAACCTTCTTTCTCCAGGTTATGTATTGCAGTATGTGTAGGACAAAACAAAAAATCAGATATCCTGTCTGTTAAAATGCGGTTAATTTCTTCGGGCATAGCCATGTTGAAGGAGCGAAGGCCGGCTTCGACATGTGCGACGGAAATTCCGAGTTTCTTAGCTGCCAGCGCACCGGCAAGGGTTGTATTGGTATCGCCATAAACCATTACAATCTCAGGTTTCTCCTTTATCAATACTTTCTCAATCTCTTCGAGCATGCGACCTGTCATTGCTCCATGACTCAAACTGTTAATTTCCAGGTTATAATCAGGCCGGGAAATATCCATCTCTTTAAAAAACACCTCCGACATATTTATATCGAAATGCTGTCCGGTATGTACAATAATTTCCCTGACCGGGAAATCTTCCACTAGGCGGCTAACTGCAGCAGCTTTAATGAATTGCGGGCGTGCGCCGAGTATGGTTACAATTTTTTTCATGGTGTAACAGAATCTAATAGGTCTGCAAGTTCTTTCGTTAGATTTCTGCGATTGAATTTATCGATATTTTTCACTTCTACCTGTAATATTCCCTTAACAAAGTTAGAAAAAAGCTGCCTGAGGTAGTTGTAAGTTCCTTCTTCATCTGTATAATCCAGTATTTTTCCGGCATTTGTTTCCATTAATATTTTTCCGGCGTCTCCCTTGGGAGGGCCAATGGCAACTATAGGTTTTTTGGCTGTAAGGTATTCAAAAAACTTATTGGTCAGAATGCCTGTAGCATTTTGTGTATTATTGATTATCAGAAGAAGCACCGATGCTTCGGTTATACGTTTTAAAACTTCCTGGTTAGGTAAATAATCTTTGACCATCAATGAATCAATCAGTTGATTGTATTTGAGAGCATCAATGATAGAAATATCAACATGACCAATTAATTCAATCTTTAGTTTCTTTTTAAATTCTGCATCTTGTTCCGAAAGTGATTTTAAAACTTTCCAGAGTATAACAGGATTGCGACTTTCGGGTAAGGAGCCTACATGAAGTAAAGTAAAATTTTCATCTGCTTCAGTTGTTATTGAATCATCAGGCAGGCTATCAAAACCATTTGTTATTGTTGAAACATTCTTGCAACCCATTTCCACAAACTCTTTGCTCATTGTCGGACCAACTGTGATAACCTTATCAGCTTGCATCAATACCTGTTGCTCAAGTTGACGATGTTTTTTGTCTGCTCTCTTCGTTAGCTTAAGCTGTTGATAGTAATCAATATTTGTCCAGGGATCTCGAAAATCTGCAACCCACGGTATTCTTGTTGTTAATTTTAACGCCAGGGCTATTAAATGCATTGTATGTGGAGGTCCCGTTGAGATAATTGCATCATGCGGGAATTCGTTCAAATAGCATTTCAGGAATTTAACTGAAGGCCTGATCCAGAATTTTCTGGCATCAGGAATAAAGAAATTCCCTCGCACCCATATTGAAATATCAGAAAACAGGTTTTTCTTTTTTGTTGATATAAATCCTGGAGCAAGACCTTTTTCTTTTGATCTGCCGGAAAATAATTTAAAGATGAAATAAGGTTCCCAAATTTTGGTTTTCAATACATTAATATTATCGGGGATCTCTTTTAGAAGTGAATTGTCGACGGCTTGAGGCTCAGGATTTTCAGGTGTATATATCGTAACATCCCAGCCGAATTCTGCCAAATATTTAGTAAACTTTAGCCAGCGTAATACTGAAGAACCACCGCTGGGAGGCCAGTAGTATGTAATGATAAGAACTCTTTTCCGTGATGCACTATTTGCTTTAGTATTCAAGTTTTGTTTATTGCTAGAATCATTAAAGAGTTTTCAGTAATTCTTTCAAGCTTACTTTATCGTTCATTATACCTTGAAGTTTATCTATAACAACTCGCTCTTGTTCCATGGTATCTCGATAGCGAATAGTTACTGTATTGTCTTCTAAAGTCTGATGATCGATAGTAATACAGAAAGGTGTTCCTATTGCATCTTGCCGACGGTAACGACGGCCAATGGTATCTTTTTCTTCGAACTGGCAATTAAAATCAAGTTTGAGTTGGTCGATTATTTCACGGGCTTTCTCAGGCAAACCGTCTTTTTTTGTAAGTGGGAACACGGCTAATTTAACCGGTGCAAGCACAGCTGGGATTTTCATTATTATTCTTTTTTCTCCTGTACTTTCAACAATCTCTTCAGCGTATGCATTTGAAACGATAGAAAGAAACATCCTGTCAAGACCGATAGAGGTTTCTACTACATAAGGAACATAGTTTTTGTTTTCATCAGTATCAAAATACTGCATTTTTTTACCAGAAAATTTTTCATGATTACCCAGATCAAAGTCTGTTCGTGAATGTATTCCTTCAACCTCCCGAAAACCAATTGGGAAAAGAAACTCAATATCGGTAGCGGCATTTGCATAGTGAGGAAGCTTATCATGATCGTGAAACCTGTAATTTTCATCACCCATTCCCAAAGCTTTATGCCAGTTCATCCGTTTTTCTTTCCAAAAGTTATACCACTCCATCTCAGTGCCAGGTTTTATGAAGAATTGCATTTCCATTTGCTCGAATTCACGCATACGAAAGATAAACTGGCGGGCAACTATTTCATTGCGAAAGGCTTTTCCTATCTGTGCAATGCCAAATGGAATTTTCATTCTTCCGGTTTTCTGCACATTCAAATAATTCACAAATATTCCCTGGGCGGTTTCAGGTCTCAGGTAGATGGTGTTTGCTTCTTCTGTAACAGAGCCCAGCTGAGTACTGAACATCAAATTGAACTGGCGAACATCTGTCCAGTTTTTTGATCCTGAGACAGGGCATGCAATGTCAGAATCTTCAATAATCTTTTTAAGATTTGCGAGATCATTATTTTCGAGGGCATTAACAAAACGTGCTTTTGTTTCATCCATTTTAGACTGGTTAGCCAGTACTCTCGGATTGGTTTTACGAAACTGCTGTTCATCAAAGGAATCACCAAACCTTTTGGAAGCTTTAGCAATTTCTTTCTGAATTTTTCCTTCAAGCTTTTCGAGGTACTCTTCGATCAGCACATCTGCACGATATCTTTTTTTGGAATCTTTGTTATCAATCAATGGATCGTTAAATGCACCAACATGACCAGAAGCTTCCCATGTTTTCGGATGCATAAAAATTGCAGCATCTACTCCCACAATATTTTCATTAAGCTTGGTCATTGCATCCCACCAATATTGCTTAATATTGTTTTTTAATTCAACACCGTTCTGTCCATAATCATAAACTGCACTTAACCCATCGTATATTTCACTCGATTGAAAAATAAATCCGTACTCTTTGCAATGCGCAATAATCTTCTTAAAGATATCTTCCTGTGACATAGTTTGTTAATTGATATATTACTTTAGGTGCGCAAAAATAATGGAATTTCGCCTCTAAAGCAATATAATTATAAACTTCAGAGACTCTAATTAAAGCATGAAGGAAAAACTTGGATGTTTAAATAAACTGATTAAGGATGCATCCCTCTTACCAGCGAGTTCTTATTTGCCAAATGAAAAACTGGTAACAATAACTTTTTGAACCGTATTTTCTTATTCTGATGCATACATCTCTCCGGAAGCTAGTACGTCAATTGCTTTATGCAAAGTATTGTCAATGTTTTCAATTGCCGGATAAAAACCCTCGTTGTCCAGAATATTTCTGATAATGTAAGCATAAAGCTGGGTTTTAAGAATTTCAATCGAAATTTTAATTTCACTAGCATTCGATTTCACATCATTCTCTGTGGCAAAAGCAATGAACTTTCCAAATACTTTGTCTTCATCAAGGTAATTATAGAAATCTTTCAAAGAATAGAACTTTTCAAGTATTTTCCTGTGAATATCGGTGTATTCTAGCGAGAATCGATAGATCAAGCCACGATTACGCACATTCATTAAATAGTTGGTAACCCCGGAGGTATCAATTGGCACGAAAATGTCAGGCATAATACCTCCTCCTCCATAGAGAATTTTGCCCCCGGGAGTAACATATTTTAAAGTATCAGCGAACTTAATACTATCCTTTTCAATAAATTCTCCGTGAGCGTAGCGATTAGATAAATCCATATAGTATTCTTCGTTTTCACCATTTTTATAGGGTTTCTGGATACATCGTCCGGTTGGAGTATAATAGCGTGCAATAGTCAGACGTATGGCTGAACCATCGGGGAAAACTTTTTGTTCCTGAACCAGGCCTTTCCCGAATGAGCGGCGCCCAATTACGGTACCTCTATCGTTATCCTGAATGGCTCCGGCAAGTATTTCACTGGCTGAAGCACTGCCTTCATCAATTAAAACAGCTACTTCTACCCCTTTGCACAGGCCTCCTTTAGATGCAGTATATTCTTGTCTCTGTCTTGCCTTTCCTTCGGTATATACGATCAACTGACCCTCATTCAGAAATTGATCGGCAATATGCACAGCGGCGTCTAAATATCCTCCTCCGTTTCCCCGGAGGTCAAAGATCAGTTTGGTCATACCTTCTCCCAGCAATTTAATTACTCCATCAGAAAATTCCTCAAAGGTTGTTCGGGAGAATTTGTTTAATCTGATATAACCAATGCCAGGTCTCACCATATAGGCAATATCCATACTGTATAAAGGAATATTATCACGTTTAATATCGAAATACAATAAGGTCTTTACATTTTGTCTTTGTATACCGACGTTCACCTGCGTTCCCCGGGGACCTTTCAGTTTGCTGACAATCGAATCGCTAGATATTTTTTTCCCGGCAAGAGTATCCCCATCAACAACAAGAATTCTATCGCCTGCGAGTATTCCAACTTTTTCTGATGGCCCGTTTGCAATTGTTTTTAAAACAATCAGCGTATCATTTAGCATATTGAATTGAATACCTATTCCACTAAAATTACCTTCAAGGGATTCATTCACTTCCATTAGATAACTTGCTGGGACATATTGCGAATGCGGATCCAGTTCGGATAATATAATTGGAATAGTTATTTCCTCTAATTTTTCTTTGTCAATAGGATCAACATAATCATTTTCAATATAATTAATAACCTTACTAATCTTATCAGTATGAGGATAAATATGTATCAGATTGTTGCTATGAGTTGATTTATAGAATCTCCCGATCAATATCCCTAACACAATAGCCAGAGCAAAAAAGATTGGAGTTATAATTACACGTATTTGATATTTTCTTTCCATTCGTTTTATATTTCCAGGTATTTCACTTCAATTCCTGCACGATGAAGAAGATTTATTCCTTCCTCCTTGCGATAATTATCGCAGAACACCACACGTCTTATACCTGATTGTATTATTAATTTTGCGCACTCCATACAAGGAGATGTGGTAATATATAATGTTGCCCCGTCACTACTATTATTGCTTTTGGCAACTTTAGTAATGGCATTTGCTTCTGCATGTAAAACATAAGGTTTGGTCTTATTGTTCTCATCTTCGCATACATTCTCAAAACCTTCGGGCGTTCCATTGTATCCGTCGGAGATTATCATTCTTCCCTTTACAATAAGTGCGCCAACTTGCTTACGTTTGCAATAAGAATTTTTCGCCCAGATAAGGGCCATTTCAAGATATCGTTTATCGAACTGACTTTGCCGCTTACCATATGGTTTTGTTGTTTCTTGTTTATTCATTGAATAATGTAATAATCTAAAGCAACATTTGTTTTCAAATAGCTGGTAAAGATAAGGTATATCGATGAGTTTTTACGGGCATGTAATAATCAAAAATTCATAAGCAGTAAACATAGCAGGGCACTAATAAAAATGAAAATAAATGTATTTTTTCTTTTTCTTTATCAGGATAAATTCTTAACTATTCGATAAGTATTTTTTTTGTAGTCAGATGGCTATTATTATGCCAGATTTCAAGATAGTACAGACCGGCTTGCAATTCATTAAGCTGAAGTTCAGTAAAATATTCACCGGGTATTTGGTGTTCCCGTGAAATACTCTTCATCTGTTGCCCGTGAAGATTAGTAAGAACAAACTTCAATGAACCCATGTAAAGGGAGTGATGGATTATTAAAAGCGTTTTGGCGGGATTAGGATATATTGAAAATTCATCAGATGAAACTGAATGAACCGTACTTATTGCAGAATCAAAAACTGAAACATTGAATGTATCGTAAAGAGAGTAAGTTGTGTAGATATCTCTGGCAGCCAAACAGGCATCAGTCGACCCAACCTGTTGAGGAACAAGGGTAACCTCATTTTCAGAGATAGCCGAGGTAAGTATATCATCATTTGCAATCTCAATTGAATAGGCAAGCCCGTGCTTTGAAAAATCTGTAAATAATGAATCAAGAGAAATGCAGTACATATCATTAATTGATAAAATGATATCATTTATCTTGGTATGCTGTATTGCAACAGTAGTATCAAATTCAATATAAAACACTTCAGAGATTGTATCGAAAGAATAATCAATGACTCCGACTTTTATTCTGTACCGGGTTTTGTTTTCGTAGTTCAGATGGGAATGCAGGAACAATGAATCGCCGGTAATTTTAAAATAGTTATTATCAAACAATGATGTATCACCAATTAAGTAATACTTATAGTCGTTACTGTTTATTTCATCTCCAATCAGTAATGAGCCGATATAATCACCGGAATCATGGTAATAATGCAAAATAGTATCACTGAGGGAAAGCGATTCAAATTCTTTAAATATATCCTTGTATGTCATTATCCTGTCAGGGTTCAATCCATATCCTCTTGTCACCAGCTTATCCGGATAAATATCAAGGATTGAAAAAGAATTAAATTCTTCGGTTTCAACCATGGCAATCTGATTTATATAGTGAATACCGCTCTTAAATCCATAGTTGCCTTCATGGTTATGTCCGTTAATGTATGCAATTACATTGGGATACTTTTCAAGCAGTGTTACAACAGCTGTATCGTTCCATAAATTCTTACTGGTATTGTAAGGGAACACCGGCCAGTGGCAATATAATATGACCTGTTGATTGGCGGAATAACTGGCTTCAAGTTTTTGTTCAATCCATGAAAGCTGTGCACGACCAATTCCGCCATTCCATTCGTAATCATTGATTTGTCCGACAACTTTCTGACGCATGCTATCAGCCTCATCAGCCAATTCTGGATGCAAAACACTTGTATATTCTCCCATCTCTGTACCATCCAACACCAAGAAGTTCAAATGGCCAATTTTAAAATCATAATA
>DAOUOU010000118.1 GCA_030626465.1 Bacteroidales bacterium | reverse complement strand
GGATACAATCTGATTTTTCACCCCGACCTATCAAATCAGCAAAAATGGTGGGTACTCCACTCGATAAATTGTACAACAGTTATCTTAAACTGGGTCTGGGAAATTATACAACTCCCCTGGTAGAATTCAGTATTCACAACTTGCGGTCGAAGGAATATGCTGTTGGAGCTTATGTTTTTCATAAATCCTCCCATACCAAACTGGAGCTTGAAAACGGAGCTAAAGTTCCTGCAGGTTATGGCAGGAATGATCTGGCGATATATGGTAAACGGTTTTACAAGAACATAAACCTGACTGCTGATGTCGGTGCTGCCACGCACAGGTTAAGGCACTATGGCTATAATGTCGAAAATTATCCACCCGATTCAATTCCTGACCTGGAGACAAAAGATATCAAGCAATCATTTTTCAGGATTTATGGTCAGACAAGTGTTTATTCAACAAATCCCGATTCAAATACATTCGGATACCTGTTAAAACTTCGCGGAGAGTATTTCCAGGATCATTTCTCAAACAAAGAACCACGTGTTAATTTCTCGGCATCGGTAAATCATCACATAAAGAGCTTTGGGGTAGGGCTTGACGGCGATATTGATTATTATTCTTTTACAGATACATCCGATATCTATAAAATGACGCTGATTGGCTTAAGACCTATGGTAACAAAACAAAAAGACGAATGGAAGATAGAATTTGGCGGAAGATTTTTCTATGAAAACAGTAACGATGAAAAACAAGCATATATCTTTCCTGAAGCCACCATCCGCTTTCAGGTAATAGATCAAACTTTGGTGACTTTCTTTGGCGTTACAGGCTATATTGAAAACAATAATTATCAGAGCGTTACAAATAAAAATCCCTATGTTTCTTCTGGTAGCAGGCCGGAAAATACTGTTCATAGATTTGTCGGCTATGGCGGGATCGATGGTCGTATAAGCAGGAATTCATCCTATCGCCTGAGCGTTACTTTCCATGCACAGGAAAATGTAATCTTTTATGTCAACGATACGATCAGCCGGCTCGAGAATCAGTTTTCCATTGTGTACGATGATGCCGATCTGATTAACTATTATGGCGAATTACAGTGGAGCCCGTTATCCTATTTGTCTTTTTTCCTCAAGTCGAACTATTACAGCTACAAAATGACCAGTGAAGAAAAGCCCTGGCATAAACCCTCCTTCGATCTTTTATTCAATACCAGGTATAGTTTCAAAGAAAAAATATATGCAGAAATAGATT
The DNA here is from genome assembly GCA_030626465.1 of Bacteroidales bacterium. Taxonomy (GTDB): domain Bacteria; phylum Bacteroidota; class Bacteroidia; order Bacteroidales; family UBA10428; genus UBA10428. The sequence goes on along the minus strand of DAOUOU010000118.1, from coordinate 7,165 downwards.
TCATAACTCTTGGCAAAAGATATGCCAAAAATTTTGCTGCTTTGGATGAACCAGTAGTACTTGATCCAATCTTAGATCTGAACCTGAAACTTGAATACAAATACTCAAAAATACTCACCGGTTTTATTCATTTCTACAACCTTCTTGCACAAAAATATTACGTCTGGAACCAGTATCGTTCACAGCGCCTGAACGTATTGCTGGGAGTGACTTACAAGTTCTGAAAATTGAATTTTCATAAGCGCCTTGTAACTAAAAGGTTGCCGTGTTTACGAATTGTTGATAACAACTTGATTTTTAGGAATTTTAGCATAAAAACCGCGCTTATTTTTACTATATTTGTATAGTATTATTAGGGAAGGATATTCCATTAAATTGAATAAAGGAAACAGACATATATTTCATCGAATTATACCAGGAATTTCATATAAGAATTTACCTCTTCTGCTTATTATCTTCATGAATTTTAACAGGTTGGAACAGCAAATCGGGTAAGTTGTGTATTAAAACGGGAGAAAAATGAGCGATCAAGAAAAAGAATTGAAGCAAAATCAAATACCAAATGACGAATATTCGGCTGAAAGTATTCAGGTATTGAAAGGTCTTGAAGCTGTCAGGAAAAGGCCTGCAATGTTTATAGGTGATATCTCAACAAAAGGGCTGCATCATCTTGTATACGAAGTTATAGATAATTCCATTGATGAAGCATTAGTGGGTCATTGCGATCTTATTGAAGTTATTATAAATGAGGATAATTCTATCCTTATCAGAGACAATGGACGTGGCATTCCTACCGGCTTACACGAAAAGGAAAACAGATCTGCATTAGAGGTGGTCATGACCGTTTTACATGCCGGGGGTAAGTTTAATAAGGATTCATACAAGGTTTCCGGCGGACTGCATGGGGTTGGAGTATCCTGTGTAAATGCACTTTCAGCGTCTCTTAAGGTACTGGTGCATCGTGACGGACAAATTTTTACACAGGAATACGAGAGAGGAAAACCACTTTTTGATGTTAAGGTAATCGGTAAAACTGATATTACAGGAACAGAAGTTCTTTTCAAACCGGATGATACAATATTCATTACCACTGAATTTAATTTTGAAATATTGTCTTCCCGGCTGAGAGAACTTTCTTACCTGAATAAAGGTATAAAACTTGAAATTACAGATCTGCGTGAGTTGGAAGAGAACGGCAATGGCGGGCACCATCCTAAAGAGACATTTTATTCGGAGAGGGGATTGGTAGAATTTGTAGAATTGCTTGATCAAACCCGTGACAGTTTAATCGAAAAGCCAATTTATATCGAAACAGAAAAGAATGAAACTCCTGTCGAAATAGCCCTTCATTACAATACATCCTTCGCGGAAAACATTCATTCTTATGTTAATAATATAAATACCATTGAGGGAGGAACTCATCTGGCGGGCTTTAGAAGGGGTCTCACCCGTACATTGAAAGCATATGCTGATAAATCAGGCATGCTGGCCAAACTCAAATTTGATATTAGCGGAGATGATTTCCGTGAAGGCTTAACAGCTATTGTATCGATTAAAGTTGCAGAGCCGCAATTTGAGGGACAAACCAAAACCAAGCTGGGGAATACGGAAGTAATGGGAGCTGTTGATCAGGCAGTTAGCAATTTGCTCGGTCATTATCTTGAAGAAAACCCAAAAGATGCAAAAACAATAGTCCAGAAGGTTATACTTGCTGCACAGGCTCGTCATGCCGCACGTAAGGCCCGTGAACTTGTGCAAAGGAAAAATGTTTTATCGGGATCGGGTTTGCCAGGTAAACTTGCCGATTGTTCAAATCGTGATCCGGTTGCCTGTGAAATTTTCCTTGTTGAGGGTGACTCAGCAGGAGGAACTGCAAAACAGGGACGGGACAGGAATTTTCAGGCTATTCTTCCGTTACGGGGGAAAATATTGAATGTTGAGAAAGCGATGCCTCATAAGATTTTCGACAACGAAGAAATAAAGAATATTTATACTGCACTTGGTGTATCTGTTGGTACGGAGGAAGATACAAAAGCTTTAAATCTGGACAGACTTCGTTACCATAAAGTTATTATTATGACAGATGCTGATGTAGACGGCAGCCATATTGCTACCTTAATCATGACCTTTTTCTACAGACATATGGAAGAGCTCATCAACCGGGGACATTTGTATATTGCCACTCCTCCTCTTTATCTGGTTAAAAAAGGAAAGCAGCAACAGTATGCCTGGACCGAGGAACAAAGACAAATCGCCGTTGATGAGTTTGGAAAAGGAAAGGAGGGAAGTGTACATGTACAGAGATATAAAGGACTGGGAGAGATGAATGCAGAGCAGTTATGGGAAACGACAATGAATATTGAACAACGTACCTTAAGACAGGTAACTATAGAAAGTGCTGCCGAAGCTGACAGGATATTCTCTATGCTGATGGGAGATGATGTTCCACCACGACGTGAGTTTATCGAGAAGCATGCAAAATATGCAAATATTGATGTGTAAGCACAATCGATAAGAGGCTGAACAATAAAAGTCCGGCTTAAAATCTGAATGACTATAACAAAAAATCATTAAGAAAACATCTCGGATCATATTACAGCGATTAATGGAAGAATATCTTGCTCCTTTAATAGAAAAATTAAAACTCTTAAGAAATCCTGAAAAAGCTACAGGTGCAAAGAAATATCTGAAAAATCAATTTGAACCTGAGTTACAGAGAAGCATCGAAGTATTTGTAAAAATCCATCAACAGTATACTGCCAGCTTATTCTGTTTACTGAAATTTTGACAGTGAAAAACATGCCGGTTTTCTTTTACAGTTAAAGATTGTTAAATGCCAATGCCAGGGATCACAATCTGTACATTTATTGCGTTATTTAAACCAAAAGAAAATTTAGAGTAACTAAGGCACAATTTTTGGTTCAAAACAGAATAGATTAGAAAATGCTTACTAAATTTGAAAAAAAGAACATTGTCATGAAAACGAGAAAGTTATTAGGAACATTTTTAGTTGCTCTCATTGGAGGATTAATTGCGGTTTTTATTTATGCTAAAATAGTTCCAAAAGAAGAGAAAATTATAACTGCTAATGTTCGGCAGCCGATAAATTTTGCCAATCTTCCTTCAGGCATGGATCCTGGAATATTGAATTTTGTGCAGGCTGCACAAAAATCAGTTGAAGCTGTTGTGCATGTTAAAACACAATCAACTCGTCAATCATACAATCCGATTTTAGAGTTTTTCTATGGTGATGGCATTCGTGAATCACATCCGGTTGTAGGTTTTGGCTCAGGTGTGATCATTTCTGAGGATGGCTATATTGCTACCAACAATCATGTTGTTGAGAACAGCGAAAAAGTGTATGTAACCCTCAACGATAAAAGAGAATTTGAAGCAAAGGTAGTTGGCACTGATCCAAGTACAGATCTGGCTTTATTAAAAGTCAAAGAAGAAGGATTACAGTTTATTCCCTGGGGCGATTCAGATGCCCTCCAGGTAGGAGAATGGGTACTGGCTGTAGGAAATCCCTTCAATTTAACCTCAACAGTAACTGCAGGCATTGTAAGTGCTAAGGGAAAAAACATAGGAATAATTCAGGACCAATACAGAATGGAATCCTTTATTCAAACAGATGCTGCGGTAAATAGAGGAAATAGTGGAGGGGCATTGGTTGATATACGTGGAAATCTTGTTGGTATTAATACTGCAATAATCTCTCCTTCAGGGGGATATGCAGGAATTTCTTTTGCGGTTCCCGTTTCGATTGTTCAGAAAGTAGTAAAGGATATTATTGAGTATGGAGTAGTGCAAAGGGCTATACTGGGGGTTAGCATACAGGAGGTTACAGCAGATCTGGCAAAAGAAAAAGAACTGGATAAATTAGAGGGTGTATACATTGCAGAAGTTCGTGATGATGGTGCAGCAAAAGCTGCAGGTATTGTTGCAGGCGATATAATTCTCTCCGTAAATGGTGTAGAAGTCAATAGTCCGGGAGAACTGCAGGAGCAAATCAGCAGGCACAGACCTAATGACAGAGTAACAGTTGTTATAAAAAGAAAGGGCAAAACGAAACAATTTGAGGTTACTTTACGTAATCTGCAAGGGAAAACAAGCTTCGTCTCAGCCGCAAACTTCGATACCATCCTGGGTGCCCGGTTTGAAAATCTGGATGCCAGAGAGAAAAGCAAACTGGGAGTAAAATATGGCGTCAGAGTTGCTGAGCTTAAAGCCGGAAAACTCAGGGCTGAAGGAGTCAAAGAGGGCTTCATTATAACACAAGTAAATAACAAACCTGTTTACACAGTTGATGATCTGGATACAATTATTAAGGGAACAAGCGGAGGAGTTTACATTGAAGGAATTTACCCGAATGGAGTGATCCAGTATTATGCATTTGGTCTGAAGTAAAATTTTAAGTTCATATAGAAAATAATGGCTTGCAATTTTGCAGGTCATTTTTGTTTGAATTGCCGGAAAGCTTATTCATATTGAATATAAGTAAAATATAATTTAAATTCGCGATAAATTTTTTAGTTAGAGTATGAGACAGTTAAAAATCACAAAGTCAATCACAAATCGAGAAAGTGCATCATTGGACAAGTATTTACAAGAAATTGGAAAAGAAGGTTTAATCACAGTTGAGGAAGAAGTTGAACTGGCACAGCGCATTAAAAAGGGCGATAGAACTGCTCTTGAAAAACTAACCAGAGCCAACCTGCGCTTTGTTGTGTCTGTAGCAAAGCAATATCAAAACCAGGGTCTGAGCCTCCCCGATCTTATTAACGAAGGTAATCTTGGTCTTATAAAAGCTGCAGAGAAATTTGATGAAACCCGTGGTTTCAAATTTATTTCATATGCTGTATGGTGGATACGTCAGTCAATACTTCAGGCCCTTGCAGAACAATCACGTATTGTTCGCCTTCCTCTAAACCAGGTAGGATCGTTGAATAAAATAAATAAAGCTTTTTCAAAATTTGAACAGGAGTACGAACGTAAACCTACACCTGAAGAATTAGCAGAAACTTTGGAATTACCAAAGGAAAAGGTATCTGATACACTCCGTATAGCCGGTCGGCATGTTTCTGTTGATGCACCCTTTGCCGATGGTGAAGACAATAGTTTACTTGATATTCTTGTGAATAATGACTCTCCCAAGGCGGACAAAACCTTGCTTACAGAATCTCTTACCAGAGAAATTGAGCGTACACTGGCTACTTTAACCGATCGTGAGCGGGATATTGTTAAGTTATTCTTTGGTATTGGATGCCAGGAAATGACACTGGAAGAAATCGGAGAAAGATTTGGTCTGACACGCGAACGTGTACGTCAGATCAAGGAAAAAGCGATCAGAAGGTTGCGGCATACATCACGAAGTAAACTGTTGAAAGCATATTTGGGGTAAAGACCAAACCGGACACACCATTATATATAAAGAGCTGCTCTCTGCAAGAGCAGCTTTTTTACTTTGTACTCTCCAGTAATTCCTGCAAAGTATTCATCTCATCGCGATATCTTGCAGCTTCAATAAAATCGAGTTCTGAGGCAGCTTTTTGCATCTTTGTTTTGGAATGATCAATGGCTTTTAGTATGGCTTCCTTATTCATGTACTGAACAACAGGATCTGCAGCAATATCAGGTTTTTCAGGCTCAACATAAGCATTTCCCTGTCCGGTAATATTTCTTACTTCACGAAGGATGTTCGATGCAGCCTTTATAATTTGCTTGGGTGTTATGCCATGCTTTTCATTATATTTTAATTGTTTTTCGCGTCTGCGGTTGGTCTCATCTATAGTCCGTTGCATTGAATCGGTTATTTTATCGGCATACATAATCACTTTGCCGTTTATATTTCGTGCAGCTCTTCCTGCTGTTTGGGTGAGTGATCGTTCTGATCTTAAAAAACCTTCCTTATCAGCGTCCAGTATTGCAACCATCGACACTTCCGGCAGATCAAGACCTTCACGTAACAGATTAACACCAACCAGGACATCAAATTTCCCGCTTCGCAGCCCTTCCATAATTTCAATCCTCTCAAGTGTATCTATGTCTGAATGAATGTAACGGCAGCGTATATCAAACCTGAGGAGATAATTTGTGAGCTCTTCAGCCATTCGCTTGGTAAGTGTTGTAACCAGCACCCGCTCTCCAGCCTGTACACGTTTATTAATCTTATTTAGCAGATCATTTATCTGATCCAATGAAGGTTTGACTTCAATAACAGGATCTAACAATCCGGTAGGTCTGATAAGTTGCTCCACAACGACACCTTCTGATTTTTCAAGCTCGTAATCGGCAGGTGTTGCACTAACATAAACAATCTGACCAACAAAACTTTCAAACTCATCAAATTTCAGAGGGCGATTATCAATGGCAGCTGGCAATCGAAAACCATAATTGACCAGGTTTTGTTTCCTGCTATGATCACCACCGTACATTGCTCTAATCTGCGGCAGACTAACATGACTTTCATCCATTATTGTTATGAAATCATCAGGAAAGTAATCCAGGAGACAAAAAGGGCGGGTGCCCGGAGGTCTTCCGTCAAAATACCTGGAGTAATTTTCAATGCCCGGACAATAACCTAATTCCCGGATCATTTCCAGATCATAATTTACTCTCTCATGCAATCGTTTTGCCTCCAACGATTTTCCAGTTTCCTTGAAGTAATCAACCTGTTTTACAAGGTCATTTTGTATTTGTTCAATAGCATTCTGCATTCTGAATTTTGTCGTGACAAAGATATTCGCAGGAAAAATGGTAGCCTCATCCAGCTCTTCCAGGAGGTTCCCTGTTACAGGATCGAAAGCTTCAATTTCTTCGATCTCATCTCCCCAGAAATTCACCCTGTAGGCATTGTCGTTGTATGCGAGAAATATATCTACCGTATCTCCGTTGACTTTAAACTTTCCCCGTTCGAACGCGACTTCATTTCTTGAATAAAGGCCATCAACAAGGTTTCTCAAAAAGACATTTCTCCCTATTTTCTGTCCGCGTTTAATATGTATTGTGTTGCTGTAAAAGTCATCAGGATTGCCTATTCCATAAAGACAGGAAACAGATGATACAACAATTACATCTCTACGGCCGGAAAGCAAAGAAGAGGTAGTACTTAAGCGCAATTTTTCTATTTCATCATTAATTGAAAGGTCTTTTTCAATGTACGTAT
>DAOUOU010000163.1 GCA_030626465.1 Bacteroidales bacterium | reverse complement strand
TCGGGAAGTAATTGTTTGACATACAATGATTCTGTTAGTTGCATTTAGTAATCTGTCTTACAAGGTAGTTTTGAACAGATGATTTGTGGTAATCGATACCATTTTTCTCTGCATATTCAACCAATTTAAGAATAAAGGAAGGAACTGTAATAAGAGTAGTTGGCTGAATACGCATAATAGTATCCCATTGCAACTCAGGTATGCCGGCCCCAACTCTCACAATACCTGCTCCTAACTTTCGTGCACCCAGAAAATAGGCGAGCCCGGCCATAAAGCGCTTATCAATTGTGGTTGTTAGTTGAAAAATATCATTAGCGGTGCATCCGGAGCAAACAAAAGATATGGCCTCATTGTAAGCAAGTCTGTCAAGATCGCTGTCTGTCATCACAAATATTACCGGATCACCAAGAGTACCTGAAGTTGTAATGTAATCAATAACCTGACTTTTTTTAACACAGAAAAAATCCCGGTTGTGCTTATTCAGATCTTCTTTGGTTGTAAAGGGAATCAAATGCAGGTCTTCAATTGACCTGATTTTCTGAGAATCAATTTTCTCACGTGTAAACATATGTTGATAAAAGGGAGAATTAGAGGCAAGGTATTTTATTTGTTTCCTTAAAAGTTTTTCCTGGAAAGTCTTGATTTCCAGAGGACTTTTTCGTTCAATATTCGGGAAGTAATTGTTTGACATACAATGATTCTGTTAGTTGCATTTAGTAATCTGTCTTACAAGGTAGTTTTGAACAGATTTACTGTTGTATTCTTTTGTTAAAGTAATTTCGTAGTACTCTCGGGCTTTAGAATATTTCTTTTTGCTAAAATAATAATCTCCTAAAATCAGATAGGTTTCAAAATACTCCGGGTTCAAAGTCTTAAAATAGGTGATTTCCATCTCTGGTATCTCGATGCCTGATTCAACTGCCCTTATTATGCTGTCTGAGATTGATTTGAAAAGATGATAATTTTCATATTCGCTGCTATTGATAAAGGGATCTTCGGGGATGGTTAGAGAAGGTTCATTAATAGCAATACTTTTTAATGGGGGTCCATCTGAAGAAAAAATTTTATTCAAATCATATGCCAGGTATACTCCCATTACGCTGGGTGAGGTTGAAACCCAAAGAATGCAATTCGCAGGATCGAAAATAACAGAATGGTGAGCAAGTAGCTGGTTTATTGCTTTTTCATTTCCATATCCTATCGCTGTGTTATTTAATCCCTGCTTATCTCTTAATATAGTTGCTACCGACAAGGGATCCAGAATATCCTGTTGATCGATGAGTTCACGCATTCGTTCATACCTGTACCCGGTAGCATTATTTTCCCTGTTTGCTATATTATCTTCTTCTTTTATAAATTCTTTGCCCTGAAAATGATTTGTGCAGATGATCAGGGAGGAATCGGGCCAGGCAATATCTTCCGTTCCGGGTTTCTTCTCAATAATAATTGCTTTTTTGTCTTTGGCAGAACTTATCAGGAAAGATTCGGATACCATGATACGACTGTTACCGGCAATGCGAATTGCTTTATCGATATCGTTGGCATACTGCAGGATTTCCCGGGCAACCAGAGTTACAGGAGTAGAGGATCGTTTGCCTATTTCCAGAGTACCCGCATTGATAGTAACAGCAAGTCCCTGATCATTCATGCCTGATACAACACCGATCATTCCTCCCCAGGTAACAAAGGCAAAATTGTAACCTGAATCGGGAGAAACAAATTCAATCATTTTATTGCGTGCAAAATCATCTCCAAAATAAAAATCAAAGTTACGTCCGACCAGAAGTGTGGAATCTTTTGTATATCCATCCCATGCAGCAAATGAAGTGCATTCCACAAGGTAATAGCTTTGCATGGCATGACCGATATCGTGTGCAGCATGATAGTTTAAAAGGCGCAGATACGCCGGCCCAAAGTGTTCAAATTTTGAGGAAGCTGAGAGCGAAATGCCATAAATCTCTTTAAGATATTCATCCTTGATATGATCAGTAAGATTTTTATTGAGCCATGCTATTAAGGTGAGCAAAAAGCGCTGGTAATGTTTTGAGAGCAGCAGATTATTTATCTGCGAAACGAAAGCCTCTTCCTGGTACCGGACAAGATGTTCCGAAAGTTTTCCGGCAGCAACACCCCGGTCGTAACCATTACCTTCGATATACATTTCCCATAATCCGTATCTGTTTTGTCTTATCCAGTTATTGTCCATAACATACAACCCGCTATCAATTTCAGAAGGATGCTTGTCAGCATAAATACTTGTTTTATTCGTTGGAGTATCAGGAGGTGATGGTGTTACGCGGGCAAAAAGTAATATCAGGATTATGGCAAAAAACCCAATCAGTGATAAAAAGATGATTAACAATACCTTTAATGCTTTCCTAAGCATAATTTATTTCTTTAAGCAGTTCATTTAAATTTATAAATTCAGAACAGGTTAGCAAAGCACCTATCGATACACCCAGCATGCCATGTAAGCTGAGGTTTTGGCCTGTCAGGAACAGATTGGGGACTTTTGTTCCTGGAAATAATAATGAATTATTAGGGAACCTGTAATCGCGCTCAATACCATAGGTAGCTCCTCTGTGGGTGCCGGTGTAATCCCTTAATGTAAGCGGTGTGGATGATGAATATGATTTGATGTTCTCATGAATTTCCGGAAAAATATTTTTCAGTTTACTCAGAATCTGAATCGATTTTGCTTCCTTGAATGCTTCATATTCTTCTCCGCGTTCTTCAACCCGGTTATTTTCCCATCTCAGTACTTCATCGTAATCCATAAAAGCAAGAACAGACATTCCTCTGGTATACTTTTCATCCATGGAATCGGCAATAGGATAAACCCCAAAACACTGTGGAAATTCTCCTGGATCATAGTAGGTTAAGCCCCATACATCACCCATCGGATAATAATAGTAATTGTAATTCATATAAGGGATTTTCCTATCCTCAAGGGCGATGTGCAGACTGAAGGTTGACATTGTATTTGACAGATTCTGTAAGCGATTACGATAGGCTTTTCGAATGTTCCCCTGTTCAATCATTTCCATAGTCTGGTAAGGATGTATTCCGGAGATAAATTGATTGGCCTGGTATTCTTCTCCATCCTTAGTTAGAACAGATTTTATTCTTCCTTCAGAGAAGTTGAATTTTGTTGCTTCTTTATGTAAAAATATTTTCCCGCCGTTTTTAGTCAATTGTTCAATAAGTGCGTCGGCAATTTGTCTGGTGCCATCTACAAAGCGCCAGGCACCCTGAAGATAATGATTGGTAATCAGAGCATGGATAAATAAAAAAGATGATCCGGGTTTTGAAGCATAGAGTGAATTTTGTGCAGCCAGCAATTGCTGTAGATCATTATTCCCTGTAATTGATTGAATAAACTCCCAGGTGTTCCCGAAATCGAATTTTTTATAAAAATTTTGAGGATCGAACAATATTGGCTCAAGATTATATAAGGCAATAGAATTTGATATTTCCTGTATTTTTTCAATGTATTTATTGATTGCTTTTTTTTCATCAGGAAAATAGGATTCAATTTTTTCTCGAAATCTGGAATACCCGGAAGGATACACATATTCATCTGCTCCGATCAGGAAATGATCAAAACCATCCTGATCCATTTTCCTTATGTTCAGGTTTGGTAATATTCCCAGGTAGCTGAAGAGCTTATGCAGCACCTGATCAGGTTCCAATGATCCAACATAGTGAATACCTGTATCAAAGACAACACCATCTTTTTCAAAAGATTGCAGGCAACCACCTGCATGAGTATTTTTTTCCAGGATCCCGACCTTGAATCCCTTTCCGGAAAGAATATTGCCTGTAATTAAGCCACCAAGACCACTTCCGATAATTACTATATCATATTTCCTGCCCATCATTTTTCCTTTGCAGCACATAGATCAGGTTTGAATTGAAATATGTTGTATCAATAATTTCAAGATGCATGTTATTCTGTTCAGCTATTTTTTTAATAAACTCCCTGGAAACAAAAGACAGTTTGTTCCTGGTTTTATTGAAGCCAATATTGGTAGACAGGAATTCACTTACTTTCGTACCCAGATGACGCTTTTTTAGTGAAGAGTCGCTATCGCGAATGATGATCTTACCCTTGCTGTTTAACCTGGAAACACAGTTGTTTATCAATTGTTGTTGCTTCTCAGTTTCCAGGTAATGCAGAAGATCACTTAAAATAAAAATATCTGAATTGGAGATTTCATAATCAAGTATATCTGCAGATTCAAATTGTACCTTACAATGATTTGATAATTCGCAGTTTTTGGCAGTTGTTATTTTGTTTTCGTCGTAATCAACTGCAATGATTTTTCGGCTTGGACTACATAAACTTAACATATAAGCCATAGCTCCATACCCACAACCAATATCAGTGATTTTGGCTGTTTTGGGTATAAGTCTGTTATACAACTCATAATAGTTTTCAAGACGAAGTTTTATTTTAATATAGTTTTCCAGGATGGGCCCTTTGAATATGTAACTGGCATTAAGACGATGTTTGAAAAGAACAGGTGAGGATTCTTCATTTCTCATAACCTTCAAAGCTTCTCTTGTTTCAGAACATGTTTGCTTTGCCCGATAGTAATATGCCCTGTCATCCTTATCTTCTATTCTGAATTCCGACAATTTTTTAATTGTGATCTGTCCCGGATATAACATGAATTGATTTCTTGGAAGAACATCGCGTGCACCATAGATCAGGAAAGACTGAACCGGCAACTGAAGCTTTTGTGCAATGTAAAAACCTCCTTTATGATACCTGCTGATCTCACCATCTCTGGATCTTGACCCTTCCGAAAAAACAAGTATGGAACAGCCTTTGTTTATACGATCCTTAATGGTATCCAGTACGTTTTCGTAGCCAACTGATATGTTGACATGTGCACAGTATCGTACCAGCAATCCATAGATTGGATTATTCCATACCCAGTTTTTTGTGAGGATCAGAATATTCGGAGAGAAGGATAAGAATATAAGAATATCCACCATTGATTGATGATTTGAGACCAGGATGGAAGGTATGCTAAATATCCCTTTATCGATTCCTTGTTTCCTGAATTTCACGCCAGGATGAAGAAAAAAGATAAATCTGATAAGTACACCTACGATCTTACGCATTGCGTATTGCTTCTTTGTCTTTCTGAACGGAAGGATAATTACTACCGGAACCAGGATTGTAAGGAATAGTGATAGTATGGCGTAATTCAGAAAAATTAAAAAGCTTAGAAATATATCTTTCAGCTGAACAGGGATGGTGCGTTTTGTATTTCCGGTTCCAACAAGGAAATTAAATAATAAGGGTTGCAGGGTAAACGAAACTACCACCACCGAAATAATACCTATTATAGCAAGACTGGCAATGGAGCGCAAAGCAGGATGTTTTGCCAGGATAAGAACTCCCAGTCCGGTGAGGGTTGTAAGCATCGAAATAAGTATTGATGATTTGAATGACCGGATATCATCATGACCATACCGATATTTATGTATCAATCCCTTTGTGATAAATATGGAATAATCAACTCCCAATCCGAATATCAGGGTACAGATGATGATATTAAAAAAGTTCAGTTTGAGCCCTGTAAGGCCCATGATACCCAGAGTCCATATCCAACTTACAAGGATAGGAAGGAAGGTAATGATGGCAGTTTCAATACGACCGAGAAATAGTAGTATTATAACAAAAACCAGGATAAGTGAGATTCTTATCAGTTTATTAAAATCTTTCTCTATAAGTTCAAATATTTTATTAAAGAAGTCTTTTCTATCAAGTATATACGAACGATCTTCACCTTTAAATACCTGTATAAGTTCTTCTTTTTGGTCCTGATCATCAATACCTATTATTGTTGCCACAACAACTCTGTCGGATAACTGTATGTTGAAATCACTGATCAACATAGAAAAATCTGCAAATAAGGTATCCGGATGAACGGGCTTAAAAGATTTTTCAAGCATTTGATAGAAGCCATTAAAAGCTTCCTTCTTAATAAGATTTTTTAAAGCCGCCTCATTAATTTTTGTCTTCAATTGTAGCTTTTTATCATTCGTCCAGAACGTATTCCATTGCTTGATTTTTTCTTGTTGACGTCGGGTTGAAAAAACAAGAGAGAAGATCCCAATGTAGCTTTCAATACCACCTGATTTTTTAAGCATCTGAAGCGATGGAATTTGAGCTTCTAACTCTTCAAGGGCTTCATTTGTTGTATTTCCATGTGACAGGAGATATACTTTTTTATGATATATTTCACTTGTCTTGTTTAGTTGTTGTAATGCGTTACTCAGGTGTTCCGGCATG
>DAOUOU010000085.1 GCA_030626465.1 Bacteroidales bacterium | reverse complement strand
TTAGTAAATCTTTTAAGAGAGAACGGAGACTGGGTTGAGCCTTAGTCAGCCCACAAGCTACGGCCGACCCGACCTGCCCGACTGCGTCATTCAGGCGGGTATCGCAGGTTTTTCGCCCAGATCCAGAGACGATTTAAGCAGGAAATCTTCTCTGTTTGTTTCACTGTAGTTTCGTTTAAAAATTAAAGGAATTTTACAATTACGGTTTATTAATCTGAATGCTGCCGCACGTTGATCAGCAAGAGAATTTGCATTATCGCTCTCAATAACCAGAATGAGTTTTTTTTCTGTAATTACCTGATCAATTAAGGTGTCATTGATTTCTGAGGCACTAAGTATAACAAATTTCAGAGAATTTATTGATCCTCTATTTGTCAGGAAATCATGAATCGTCATCACGTAAATTCCATCGGATGATAACAAATCTGATTTATGTTCCCGAAAAGTATGAATACTATTTTTTTCTTTGGGTACAGGAAGTGCAAAGGGCCACTTTTCAATGTGTAAATAATCAGGTGCAAGGTCTGTAAAATTCCATCCTGTTTTTTCTGAATACTCCCATCCTATTGCTTTTAGACTTTGCAAATCAACAACACCTTGTATAGATTTAATCACTACGGGAAGGTTTTTATCTCCTATATTTTCAACAGATTCGGAAAAACGCTTGTTATACTCAAAGGGATGGATGGGATAGCTTCCAAAATTTTCAATGAATTTATGATGATTACGTGGAGCGATATAGTCGATAATTTTTCTGGCTACCGGAATTTCTACTTCAGGCTCTTCAGTCAATGAAATCCGTATAGTATCGCCAATTCCGTCAGAAAGTAACGAGCCGATGCCAACCGCTGATTTAATTCTCCCATCCTCCCCCTCGCCTGCTTCTGTTACGCCAAGGTGAACAGGATAATACATTCCTTCTTCTTTCATCTTAATTACAAGTAGTCGTGTTGCATATATCATTATTCTGGTATTGCTGGCCTTCAATGATACAACAACATCTTCAAATTTTTCTTCTTTGCATATCCTTAAAAACTCCATCGATGATTCTGCCATCCCTTCCGGAGTGTCTCCAAATCTGTTCAATATCCTGTTAGATAATGAGCCGTGATTCGTGCCTATGCGAAGGGAAGTATTGTGTTCCCTGCAAACATCCAGCAATACAATAAATTGAGATTTTAATTTTTCCAGCTCTTCGGCATATTGTTCAGGATTATAAGAAATTGCATTTAATTTATTTTTGCAACAATAATTACCAGGGTTTATTCTAACCTTATTTACTATTGTTGCAGCGATAAGTGCAAATTCAGGATTGAAATGAATATCTGCAATTAAAGGCACATGAATACCGGTTTTCTCAAGTTCTGCTTTTATGTTTGACAGATTTTCTGCTGTTTTCTTATTTGGTACTGCCAAACGTACATAATCAGCTCCCTTTTCATAAATACGAATAATCTGTTTTACAGTAGACCGGGTATCATTCGTATTTGTGTTGGTCATGGATTGAATACGGATAGGATTATTACCGCCTAATTGTATTCCGCCAACAGTAACCTGCGATGTTTGATGACGATGATAAGTAGTAAAGTCCTTACAATAATCTATTCTCATAGCAAAATAAATCAACCATGACGATAAATGCCCTGGTCGGTAAAGTTAGCAACTTGCTATCAATAGTGCTTACCCTTATTTTCTTTCTTTGTTTGACCGATAAATTTTTCCGTAACAATAATTAGTAAAATAAAAATTCATTTGCATGAAATAAATTCTTCTGCCAACTCCTGGTGAATCCTGGAAAGAATAAAACAGAATCCCGGGCTAATTATATTTTGATGTGAATTTTGAAAGTTGTTTTTCAGACATATGCAGTAAAGAAGCGATATAGCAGGAAGGTATTAATTTTATATACTCTGCGTATTTTGAATGAAACAGCTGGTACCTTGTTTGAGCATTGTATATATATTTACTTGCTTCATGCAATTCCTTTTTTACAATCCATTCGCGATCAATTAAGAGTCTCATGAATTTTTTAATAGCCGGGTCTTTTTCTGATAGATTCTGAATCGCGGAAAATTTAGCTTTCAATATCTCTGTAGTAACGATTGCCTGCAAATTCAGGAAGGAAGGTTTTCGATAAATGAATGATGGCAATGGTAATACAAACATATGATCAATATAAAATCCCTTATCGAATTCCTGCTCCTGCAAGTTTTTGTAAAAAGACCGGAAAATCCCTTTACAGATATAAGCCAAATGCATCGGATAATCTCCTGCCCGGCATAAATAATCATCTTTATTAAGGATTGCCGGAGAAAATACTTCAATCAACGAAGCAATTGCTTTTTCATTGAGAGCGCAAACAGAAAAAATTGCTTTTCTAATATTGTCATAACAATTGCCTTGTGCCATCTGAAAAAATTAGGATCTGATGAATCACCTAAATTATTGAAACTTTTGAGAATTCCGATATGAGTTTAAAAATAAAAAAGATAAACAATAGAAAGCGGAACGTAGAGTGATCAATGCAAAATGAATACTAGTGTAGTAATTATTAAATTGTGTTACAAATATTTTACATCAGTTTTTTCTTTATGCAAGGCAAAATTTGCAAGCATAGCCGTAGCTATGGTTAATAATTTTAACGAAGTAGAAAGGAAAAAGGGGTATGAAATAAGTAATGGAATTTAGTAATTGGTACACTAGTAACTATATTCAATTGAAAGCGCCTTATCCAAAGAATCGCGACAGATCTCGTCCTTTATGATGTAGCTCCTTGCCCCTGCCTCAATCATTTGCACAACATATTTCATTTCTGAATGGAAAGAAACAGCTATTATAACCAGATTGCGGTAAAGATTAGTAGCTTCGCGGGTAACATCAATACCATTTATTTTTGGCATATTGATGTCCATAAAAACCATATCGTAAATCTTCTTGTTTAATTCGGCAAGGCATTCTTCTCCATCTTTTACAGTAACGATATTTTCAATTCGATCTTGAAATGAATCTAACAACATGAACTTGAGTGCTTTTGAAAAGTGTGGATTATCGTCAGCTATTAAAACCTTCTGCTTTCTCATTTATTCTTATTTAAGGTCTGTTGAAACTTTGCCGTCATATATCACTCTTTCATTTTTCTGTTTCAAATATAAAAAACAATTAAACAAAGGTTTAGAGAGAAAATACTCAAAATATGGTTTATGGTACTCAAAAACATATAGGTATTTACCGCCAGCTATAAAAAAGAAGCAGGGCAACATGAAAATGTTACCCTGCCGTCTACCTAAATCCAACCAAACCCTACATCAAATATTAACCATGAAACAACCTATATGACCACTTTTAATTCTTTCTGAAATTCTTTACAATTTCACTATACAAATATACGTTGAGTTTTACCCCAGGATATCAGCAATAGCACTCATTTTCCTAAAAAAACCACTCATTTTCATATGAGTAAAATCCGCCATTTTGATGTTTATTCTGCACAATTAAATAGCTTAACCCGATAAATCTTACAGAATTGGCTCCCATAAGTCGCAGAATCTTCCTGAATTTATTAAAATTAATTTCTGTTGATGATTGTGCTGAATGCATATTTTTTATGTCAATTAAAACCTCAAAACCCGGTTTAAGCTTTCTGATCTCTTTTTTAGCCAGGTACAGAGCTAATTCAATTTCGGATTTCATAAAAACTCCATCAAGTAATACCTTCAACTGATTCTTTTCCGTAAAAGCCCTAACAACAAAATTGTTGATCATCTCATTTGTATTTTATGTAAAGTTATTCTTCATTATACAACCAATACATGTATTAAAATACTCAAAATGAGCAATTAAATACGTGAAAAATGTTACGGCCAATACAAATTCCAATGCGTAATAACCGACATATTATATATATACTTATTAAATGATAATCATCGGTATAAGTTTAATATGGGGTATTTGAAAAAAAATGAGTCGATGTAATTTCATTAACAAAGCATCTTGTGCGATGTTAATTGATTTTTAAAATGTCTTTCTATTCCAAATCCATCAAAATAATATAGATTTGTTTGAGGTTTATCTGTTTATCAATCATTTATCTTATGTTGAATTCAAAACATGAATTTAATTCTCCTCATTTCATAATAAATAGATTCATCCGGGGAGTAGTAATTATATATATGTTAGCTGCCTCTCTGATTCCCTCTCTGCTATTTTCGCAGGACACCGCACCTGAGTATTTAACTCTCCGGCAGGCTGTTAATTCTGCATTGCTAAACAACATTCAGATTGAGAATGCACAATTACGCATAGAGCAGGCAGAATCTCAAAAAGCGGCGGCCTGGGATTTTGCTCCGACAGAATTAAATTACCTGCAGGGACAACTTCATTCTGCAGATCAGGATGAGTATCTGGAAGTAAACCAGAGCTTCGGATCAATTTTAACTCATGTCCAGACTTTGAAAAAAGCCAGGATAAACCAGGAAGTACAAACTGCTGCCTATCATCTGGCAATTAGGCAGTTGACAGCTGAAGTCAAATCAGTATATGTGTTCTGGCAATACAGCTATGCAAAATCAATCCTCCTCGAAAATGAAAAGGAACTGTACCAGAAAATGGCAGACATTTATACCCTCAGGTACAACTCAGGCGATATTGATCTACTGGAAAAATCGATGGCCGTATCAAAGGTTTCCGATGTCACAGCACAACATCTCAATTCGCTTGACAATTTGATCATAGCTGAGAATAAACTTAAACAGATTATGATGGTTGAAGGAAATTTTATCCCGGAATCAGGTGAGCCCATGTTATATATGGTAGCAAAAAAAACAGATACAAGTGGATATTCTGCATACAATCATCTCAATTACCTATCAAAACAACATGCCCTCGTGCTTGCGGATGAAGCCATCGCTAAATCGCATTATTTCCCTGAAATAAAAGCAGGATTCTTTACACAGAATATTAGCGAATTGAGGAATCTTTACGGCTGGCAGATTGGTGTGGCATTTCCTCTCTGGATACCTAAACAGCAGGCAGAAATCAAGCAATCAAAAATCGAATCTGAAATTGCATTGAACAATCTTGAATATCAAAAACTTCAAATTCAGACTGAGATCGAAAATCTTCTTTTCCAGCTCAATAAAAATTTCAGACAAATCAGGCATTACCAGGAAAATTCATTGCCCCAGGCAGAATTGCTGATCAAAATTGCTACTGCACAGTTAAATACTGAAGAAATAGACTACACAGAATACCTGCAAAGTATTTCAGTGGCCATAAAAATAAAACAGGATTATTACCTGGCAATTCATGACTATAATCAAACTGCAATTCAACTTGAAATTTATGGAGATTAAAAAAATACAAGCGATTATATTTTGCTTATTTTTCCTTACTATCATATCCTGTTCAGTAAAGCACCATGATGATAAATCAGATCATGACATAAAAAATAATGAGCTGATCCTGCTATCACCATCCCAGTATGTTCATGCTGGTATCAAAACCGCTTGTCTCGAGAAACGAATAATCTCTGGTGTTGTTCTGTGTGATGGTACAGTTATAGCCAATCCCAATAAACAGGCCTATGCTTCAGTACCAATGAATGGATATTTGAAAAAGATATTTGTTCATGTTGGAGATTATGTTAACAGGGGTCAGGTTCTGGCCATACTTGAACATCCTGATTACATTGATCTGCAAAGAGAATTCCTTGAGACAAAAAGCCAGTACAATTATTACAAAGAGGATTTTAAAAGGCAGGGTGAGCTAAGTCTTGAACATGCTACTTCACTGAAGAAAATGCAGCAGGCACAAAATGAGTTCAGAAAAATCGAAGCACGGTATTTTGCCTTAAAGGAGCATCTTGAATTTATCGGTATAGATGCAGACAGTCTCTATGTTGACAGGATAAAATCATCCATCTTTTTGAAATCTCCTATTTCCGGTTATGTAACAAAATCGGAAGGGAAAATCGGACAGTTTTGCACAACAGAACTGCCTGTATTCCTGGTAATTTCTAATACCAATGCCAGTCTTAATCTAAAAGTCTTTGATCCGGATGCCTGGAAGGTTGAAAAAGACCAGGAAATTGAATTCAACACCATTCATAATCCGGCCAGGAAATACAGGGCCGTAGTAAGTGCGTCTGCAAAATCTGTTGCTGAAAACGGTGCTGTTAACTTTTATGCCAGAATAATCGATCTGGATAAGAACCTTATACCTGGCATGTATGTCAAAGCAAAGATCATAGTTGATGCAGATTCCTCTTACGCATTAAACAATCAGGCAATAGTGGAAAGGAATGGATTATATTTCATCTTTATTAAAGCTGATAGCGCAGGATTTATTCCACTTAAGGTAGATATTGGAAGAATAAGTGATGAATATATAGAAGTAATATCCGTAAGTGAGGATTTGATGAATGCTGAAGTTGTTATATCAGGGGCCTCTTATCTGCTTTCAGAATTATCAGTAGATGATTAAATATTATTTCGAAAATTTATTGATAACCTCGGTGTGTTCTGGGTAGGCCTGCAGCAACTCTTCTTTATCATAGATCTCAAAATCATCATATTCAAAACCGGGAGATACTAAACATCCCATAAGACTGAAAGAATCAGAATCAATAACCTCTGCTCCAAATAGTGTTCCCGCCGGTATTAAAACCTGCATTTGTTCTGCTTTCCCCTCCTTCGTTCCCAGTATTCGGGTTTGTTTATGACCCTCCTGATCTATGAGAACAAGTCTCAGGCTGCTTCCACAGTGGTAATACCATAACTCATAATTCATAACTCATAACTCATTGCATTTACTCCTTCAATAAATATATCAAAAATATTGATTTACAATAGCTTTATATTATAACGAAGTTGAGTGAAATGTGAGATAGTTCTTGAAATATCATATTAGAATTACTAAATTTATTCAAACGACAAAAAAACCATTTTACAATATGAAGGTTGATCTACTCAAATACATGTCAAACCGCCTTCAGGAAGAATGTAGTAAAACTGGTCAACCCGGACCAGTAATTACTATCTCCCGGCTATATGGATGTCCGGCAAAAAAAATAGCGAAAGCACTTGTTGAGGCACTTACTGAAAAAATGCTGGTAAAGGGATATAAAAAAATCCAGTGGAAGATGATCACAAAAGAAATTATGAGTGAATCAGCAAGAGAACTTGATATTGATCCTTCAAAAATAAAATATGTCTTTGACTATGAACAGAAAGGAATAATTGACGATATTCTTGCTGCTCATCTGAGTAAATATTATAAAAGTGATCGTAAAATCAGAAGTACTGTGGCCAAAGTTATCCGCAATATTGCTTGCGAAGGTTATACAGTAATTGTTGGTAGAGGAGGTGTCGCACTTACCCGTGACATATCCCACTCTTTGCATGTTAATATAGAAGCGCCTATGGAGTGGAGAGTTTTACGAGTGAGTGAAAAACATAGTTTATCGTTAGAAGAAGCTGAAAAATATGCAAAAGATATTGATAAGAAACGGAAACAATTTAGGGAATATTTTGAAGGTAAAAATACAGACTATACACAGTTCGATCTTACCTTCAATTGTATGACACTTTCTATCGAAGAAATTGTAAAAATTATTCTAAAGGCAATAGAAGTTCGAAAATTTATTTAAGCTTCTTTTTTTCATGTTCTATGAAAAGAACTGTAATTGGAATAATGGGGTCTGGTGAAAATGCCACACAGGAAAATAAGAATCTTGCATACGAAATCGGTAAAATAGTTGCAAAACTTGGGTATATTGTACTCACCGGAGGTCGAAATTGCGGGGTGATGGAAGCCGCTATGAAAGGAGCTAAAGATTACAATGGAACTACTGTTGGAATAATTCCTGACGATCATACAAGTCGGATGAGTGAATTTGTTGATATTCCGATCATCACTGGAATGGGTAGTGCCCGTAATAATATAAACGTATTATCCAGCGACTTGATAATAGCTATTGGTACCAGCCCTGGAACTATTTCTGAGGTTGCTTTGGCCATCAAAGCAAATAAAAAAATTCTTATACCTGACAATTCAAAAGAAACTATTGAATTATTGAAACGCTACAAAAAATCTTACGTATCACAATTTAACCCATATGATCCTATGGAAATTGAAAAATTGATAGTAAAATATACTTAAGCGAAATCCTTATGTATCAATGAACACAAAAAAGAAATATCAAAAGTTGCTATAGATAATTAGTATTTTTATCACACAAGTGTTAAGTTTGGTCAATAGTTTGGTTTATTTTGAAGTTGAAACAATAATTTTACAGTTTTAAAGAAATTTTATTTTCTGCCCATGGAGAATTTGTATATCGAAGGATCCGACAGTCTGCCAACTGTTCAGTTCAATACTGATGGCTTATTAAAAATAAGTGGTAGAGCACTTCCGGAAAACGCTTTTGAATTTTTCAATCCGCTCATTACCTGGGCTAAAGAGTTTTCAAAAAATGAATTAACCATTGAAATCAATTTAGAATACTTTAATACTGCTGTTTCAAAACAGTTGCACGATCTTCTGAAAGCGGTTGAATCAAATCAGAAGTATAAAAAGATCAATGTCAAATGGTTTTATGAAGATGGTGATGATGAAATTCTGGAATCAGGAGAGATATACGAAGAATTATTGCCGAGAATGAATTTCTCATATCATCGCTATGCCGAAATCTTTGATGAATAAAATCAAATCTTTCTCTCAGGATTAATTTTTACCATTAAGCTAATTCATCTATTTTTGCTGCAAGGATAAAATCATTTTCTGAG
The DNA here is from genome assembly GCA_030626465.1 of Bacteroidales bacterium. Taxonomy (GTDB): domain Bacteria; phylum Bacteroidota; class Bacteroidia; order Bacteroidales; family UBA10428; genus UBA10428. The sequence goes on along the minus strand of DAOUOU010000085.1, from coordinate 2,035 downwards.
AGTCCGTTTATTGCATGAGTCCATAATTCAATTTTACATTCGCTATAACGAATATACATATCGGGATGATGCCCTTCCTGTTCAGCTATTTTAGCCACTTTATTTACAAATGCCATGGTGTGAGCAAAATTCACAAATTTGAATCTTCTTTCTATTCTTTTATTCTCAGAAATTTTCCATGCCGAATTTATTATTTTAAGGTATTTGCCTGATTCCTTAATATTCAATGAAGGAATTCCTCCTTCACATGGAATGCATTTTTTATTCTTAAGGTTCATTTTGACTTTTTTATTTTAACAATGAAAGAGGAATTGTGTTCTCATTTTCATATAAATTTGACAGAACATAAGAAAAGAGATAAATTTGAGAATATCACAAATCTAAGCGAAGTGAATAGAGTATATCTATTATTGATTTTTCTTTTTTGCTCAAGTGTCATGGTAGCTCAACAATCTGAAACAGATCTTTTTAAAAAGAAAAAGAAAAATGAACGATTCGACGCCGGAGCTCCTGTAATTTCTCCATTTATCATGCCAGCCTATACTCCTGAAATGGGTTTTATAGTTGCCGGAGGAGGTCTCCTGACTTTCAAAACCAAACGAAATAATCCTTATTTATACCATAGCACCTTGCCGCTTACTTTAGGTATTGGCACAAAAGGTGCTTTTTTTACCACAGCATTTCTTACTTCTTACTGGCTGGACAATCGTGTGCGCTTCTATTTAGATACATGGTATAGAAATATGGATGATCATTATTGGGGTATTGGAATGGATAAAGGATTTGATGTTGAAAAAGGATCTCAGACTACTGCTTACCATCATGAAGGATTTAAAATCAGTTCTGCCTTATTATTTAAAGTAGTTCCTAATTTTTATGCAGGAATAAAAGCTGATTTTAATAATACAAAAGCATCAGATATTTCTGAACTAATGCTCGAAGATCCACATATCCTGGAATTTGGAACGAATATTTTTAATTCAGGTCTGGGTTTTTCCCTTGATTATGATTCCCGTGATTTTCCGCCTAATGCCTCTGAAGGATTATTGCTGAGATTGGAAGGCCTGTTCTATAACAAAACAATCGGTAGTGATAACGATTATCAGATTTTTGAATTCGATTATCGTCAGTACCTTTCAATTATCAGGGAAGGCTCTGTTCTGGCATGGCAATTAAAAACGCGTTTAGGTTTTCAGAATGTACCCTGGACCGATATGTCGAAACTTGGAAGCATGAATGATCTGAGAGGGTATTATTGGGGTCAATTTCGTGATAATTCCATGCTCTTTATTCTGATGGAATACAGACATTCTTTCTTTGATGGAGGTTCAATGACATTTTCGCGGCATGGTATTGTTTACTGGATCGGTGCCGGAACTGTTTATGACAGCACAAAAGATTTTAACAATGGTATTCTGAATACTGGTATCGGTTATCGTTATGAATTACAGCCCCGTATGAACTTACGCATCGATGTTGGATTTGGTACAGAAAGTATGGGAGTTTATTTAAGTTTCACTGAGGCATTTTAAATATTTGTATAAATTTGATCCCTAACTTTAAACAAGTTTGTTTGTTATGACAAGTTTAGGTGCTTCCGATATCCAAATGTGGGTATCTCAAACCGGTAATGCAGATGCAACCGTAAGGGGAAATATCTCTGGGTCGCTAACGTATTCAGGTTCTTTGATTCCCTTGAGTCTATCACGAATATATAAAGGCCATTCTATGCCATAAATGGAGATTTAAATATGAAACAAGCATGAATAAAATTATTAACTGATGAAAAACATGAATTATTGCGGAAAAATTATTACTCTGATTCTATTTGCTGCCTTCTTTGGATGTACTCAGCAAAATCAGAAAGATCCCTTTGAAAAATTTAAAGAAGGTATTCTTTCTTACAAACCAAGCGTTTCAAAAGTTAGCGATGTTGCAATGCTTATTGAAAAATCAGAAGCTGAATACCTGCCTGATCTCACACTCAATACGGTTATTATAGATAAATACATGCAGGGAGACACCCTGGGATTTC
>DAOUOU010000149.1 GCA_030626465.1 Bacteroidales bacterium | reverse complement strand
GGTGTGGTAAAGGAATCGACTGAGAATTATTCATCTGTTGTATCCGTATTAAATCGGGAATTTTTCCCAAACGCAATGATTAAAAGAAACCGTTATTTTGGCTACATTGAATGGTCGGGAAGAAGATATGATAAAGTCATTCTTAAGGAAATACCAGTACATGTTGAAGTATTGTCAGGAGATACCATAGTAACCAGTGGACACTCTTCAATTTTCCCTGAAGGTATTCTGATCGGAACGGTTGAAAAGTTTGAGTTGGCAGAAGGAATTTTTTATGATATAACTGTTGATCTCTCAACAGATTTTAAAAATCTTACCAATGTACTCGTTGCCAAAAATTTGATAAAAGAAGAACAAATACAGCTTGAAGAAGAAGTAGAACATGATTAAAGTAGTATCGCGTAATATATTTCGTTTTTTTATGCTTGTGCTGGTTCAGGTATTAATATTCAATAATATTGAAATCAGCGGGTATTTGAATCCATATATTTATGTACTTTTCATTATACTGCTTCCTTTTGAAACTCCTCTCTGGATAACTCTTATACTTGGTTTTTTCCTGGGCCTTTCTATTGACATTTTCACTGAGACTATCGGAATGCACACTGCTGCAACAGTATTTATGGCCTACATCAGACCTTATGTTTTGTCATTTTTTGCTCCCCGCGATGGGTATGGATCAGGTTCTTTTCCCCGTGTTTTTCACTATGGATTACCCTGGTTTATTAAATATGCCTCATTGCTAATCATTGGGCACCACCTCTTGCTCTTTTACATTGAAATGTTCAGATTTCAAGATTTTTTTTCTACCTTACTCAAAGTAATTCTAAGTTCCATTTTCAGTATTACATTAATAGTACTAAGTCAGTATTTCATTTTCAGAAAATAAATTATGGAACAGTACATCAACAGAAAGTATATCATCGGGGGAATAATTCTGTTGGTCGGATTAGTTTTTACTGTGAGGTTATTTTTACTTCAGGTAGTTAATTCAACGTATAAACTTTCTGCCGAGAGTAATACACGACGTATGGAGATTGTATACCCGGCACGAGGATTGATTTACGATCGTAACGGTCAACTAATAGCCCACAATTTACCTTCGTACGATCTTAAAATTGCACCCTATGAATTAGAAGCGTTTGATTCTGCTGAATTTTGCGAAATCCTTCAGATCGATATACAAACACTCAGAGAAGGTATTAAAAGAGTAATAAACAATCAGAACGAACGGTTTAATCCGTTTATTAAACAACTCTCCTCTGAAACATTTGGTAAACTTAAGGAAAAGCAGTTTAAGTTTCCGGGTTTTTACTTCAGCATTAGAACATTACGAGAATACGACAGGGAAATTGCATCTCATTTGCTTGGTTACGTGGGAGAGGTCGATTCGGGTATTATATTAAATAATCCTTATTACGAATTGGCAGATTATATTGGTGTAAGTGGCATAGAATATTCTTATGAGGAACATCTAAAGGGCGAAAAGGGAAGAAAATACAAATTGATTGATGTACACGGACGAGAACAGGGATCATATAAGGACGGGCGATTTGATACCGATGCAAAACCTGGCAGCAATATTACTATTACCATAGATGCCGATCTGCAGGAGTATGGTGAGAAATTAATGCGTAATTATGTGGGTAGTATTGTTGCGATTGAACCGGGGACGGGAGAGATACTTACGCTCGTATCAGCCCCTTCTTACAATCCTTCATTACTTGTTGGCCGGGAGAGGGAAGAGAATTACAATAAACTTAAGAATGATACTCTTGAACCTCTTTTCAATCATTCCATACAGGCGCTTTACCCTCCTGGCAGTACGTTCAAAACTGTTAATGCACTGATTGCATTGCAAGAGGAAGTTATTAGTAATCGCACAACATATAATTGCATCCGGGGGTATTACGCAAGAGGTGTATCGGTCGCTTGTCACTCTCATCCATCACCCTTGGATCTGCTCCATTCAATTCAATATTCGTGTAATGCATATTTTTGCAATGTTTATCGGAAAATTATGGAAGATCCTGATTTTGAATCCGTGGAGAAAGCTTACAACAACTGGAGAGAACATTTAAGATCATTTGGTTTTGCTGAACCTCTTGGCATAGATCTTCCTTACGAAAAAGGTGGTTTTATACCAAAATCTGATTATTATGACCGTTATTATGGTCAGAACCGGTGGAAAGCACTTACTATCATTTCAATGGCTATCGGGCAGGGGGAAGTTCTTACTACCCCGCTCCAGTTAGCAAATTTTGCAGCAATCATATCCAATAAGGGATACTATTTTACACCTCATATTGTCAGAGGAATTGAAGGTATTGATTCGATAAATAGTGCCTTTGCCGTTCCACATGTTGTTAGCATTGATTCATCTTATTTCAATGTAGTAATTGATGGAATGGATATGGCTGTGAATGTGTCAGGAGGTACAGCCACCTGGGTACGTCATCGTGATATTACCATATGTGGAAAGACAGGAACTGCTGAAAATCCTCACGGCGAAGATCATTCGGTTTTTATGGCTTTTGCCCCCAAAGATGATCCGCAAATAGCTATTTCAGTGTATGTTGAACATGGAAAATGGGGTTCTTCTTATGCTGCACCTATTGCCAGTCTGATGATTGAGAAGTACCTGACTGATACCATTGCGCCTTACCACAAATGGATCGAAAAGAGGATGCTTGAACGAAATTTATTGAATGTGCAGTGAGACGACAGATTGACATAATGGCTAATATCGACTGGTTAACAGTATTTTTATTCCTGTTGTTGGTGGCCTTTGGATGGATAAATATTTTTGCAGTGAATTATGATCCGGATGCAAGTTCCTTTTTTCACCTTGAAAATCGTTATACAATGCAACTGGCATGGATTTTAATATCCCTGATTGTTGTAGTTTTTATTTTTATAATTGATAGTCGATTTTATTTATTTGTTGCTTATCCCGCCTATGCTTTTGGTATTTTATTGTTACTCGTAGTATTTTTAATCGGAACTGCAGTTCATAGTTCAAAATCGTGGATCGTATTGGGACCAGTTAGTATTCAGCCTGCCGAGTTTGCCAAAGTGGCTGTCATATTAGCGATTGCAAAATATTTATCAGGATATAATGTTAAAATTACCCGCTTTAAGGATATTTTTGTATCGCTTTTCATAATATTTTTTCCGGCCGGTCTTATTGCATTGCAGCCTGATATCGGATCCACAATAGTATACGGAGTATTACTGCTTGTTTTGTATCGAGAAGGATTGCCCGGCTGGGTCCTGATAGTTATCCTTGCAATGGCAGGCCTGTTTCTGGGAATACTTGTATTGTCACAGTTTCTTATTGTATTGATCCTGTCAGGATTGGCAATTGTTGCATTTACTATTGTAAGCAAAAAACCATCTTCATTTTTCCTGGCAGTCCTGATCTCAATAAGTGTTGCCTCAGCATTTGTGCTACTCAATCATTATGGGTACTTAGATCTGGACAATTACATCATTCTATTGAGCACTGTTGGAATAGCCTCAGCCATCGCTGTTATTTATGCTGTTGTTAAGAAGAATAAAGTAATATATCTGGTAGTATTGGCGCTTTTACTGGCCATTGGTTATACTTATACTGTCGATCACCTCTTTAACAATTTTCTTAAGGAACACCAGCGAAACAGAGTGAATGTTATGCTTGGACTTGAATCAGATCCCTATGGCTATGAGTACAATGTCAGGCAATCAAAAATTGCAATTGGCTCGGGTGGATTTTCAGGGAAGGGCTTTTTACAAGGGACACAAACAAAATTTCGTTTTGTTCCCGAGCAAAGCACTGATTTTATTTTTTGTACGGTTGGAGAAGAGTGGGGATTTCTTGGTTCATTTGGTCTTGTAGTTCTCTATGTTGGATTACTGATCAGGCTCATAGTACTTGCGGAGAGGCAACGATCACGTTTTAGCAGGATTTATGGTTACGGCGTATTATCCATTCTGTTTTTCCATTTTGCAATCAACATTGGGATGACAATCGGATTGTTACCTGTAATTGGTATTCCGTTACCTTTTCTGAGTTATGGAGGATCTTCGCTGTTTGCTTTTACTATTATGTTGTTTGTTTTTATTCGGCTCGACTCAACGCGGAAAGCATATCTGATATAAATTATTGATTACGCACCTGATGCTTGGGCCGAAGCTCATCTTTAGCGTAGGTACATGGTGCCTGTTGATTATCGCCTCGTTGGGGCTTGCAGGGAAATTCACGCTATTCCAGGATGGCATTATCCTTCAGAAGAATATTTACACCATGCTTCTTAACAACATACTTAATTATTTCAGGAAAAAAAATTAGAAATTCGCTTTGCAGCTGCACGTAATATTTTCTGAGAACCTCTCTTGCAAATTCACTTTCGTCAGGAAGGGTTGTGCGCATCGACATTCGATTTAAAACAGCTATTATTCCTTCAACGGATTTATAGACACTAATCCAGTCGTTTTTAATAAAGGAGGGAATAAAAAATTGAACTCGCTCCGGAAGTACGGAGTAGTTTCTTTTAAGACAATCAAACACATTTTCTTTAAAATCATCTAATGGTTGTGCTGCAAATTTATCCCAATTGTTAGCCAGGAAATGATCATAGAGGATATCAATAATTATTCCGGAATACTTCTTATAGCGTAAAATAAAGTAATTTTTACTTTGACAAATAATCTTGTGCTTATCAGTATATGAATCGATTCGTCGATGGAGTAAAATCCCTTTTTTGATTAAAGCAGGGTATTTGTTATAATCTTGGCCCTTTATATAATCGCCAATAAAATTTCCGATCATTATTTCATCATCGGTACCAGAGAGAAATATGTGAGCCAGATAATTCATTGATAAGTTGCCAGTGTATTATAAAGATAGCTGACAACCAGCAATTTATCACAATCTATCTTTTATTTTTTTTGTTTCTTTTTCGAACCCTGGTTTTTCTAACAAAGCAAACATATTCTTTTTATAAGCTTCAACACCGGGTTGATTGAATGGATTAATTCCCAGTAAATATCCACTGATACCACAGGCTTTTTCAAAGAAATAAATTAATTGTCCGAGATAATATGCGTTTATAGCAGGGATTTCTATCCTGATATTAGGCACGCCACCATCAACGTGAGCCAACATAGTACCTAGTTCAGCCATTTTATTTACATAGTCTATTTTTTTTCCTGCCAGGTAATTCAATTTATCAAGATTGTCCTTATCAGGCGGCACGGATACATTGTATTTTGATTGCTGAACCGAAATAACTGTTTCAAAAATACTGCGTTCACCTTCCTGAATGTATTGACCCATTGAGTGTAAATCGGATGTGAAATCGACACTGCTTGGATAAATGCCGATTCCTTCTTTACCCTCACTTTCTCCGAATAATTGCTTCCACCACTCGGCAAAATAATGCAATTTATTTTCGTAATTGGCAAGGATCTCAATTTTCTTCCCCTTCTTATACAAAGAATACCTTGTTACAGCATATACAGCTGCAGGATTTTCGGTAAAAGAAGCATCCAATCCACACAACTCCTGCATGTAAACTGCGCCTTTGATCAGAGATCTGATATCAAAACCTCCGATAGCAAGCGGAACAAGACCAACCGGGGTTAATACAGAATATCGTCCACCTACATCATCAGGAATTGCAAAGCTCTTGTATGCTTTTTGATCTGCCAGTGCTCTTAAAGCTCCTTTTTCTTTATCTGTAACAGCTACTATAAGATTCTTAGCTTTTTCTTTCCCTACTTTGTTTTCAAGATGTTCTTTGAGCAATCGAAATGCAATGGCAGGTTCTGTGGTCGTACCCGATTTTGAGATTACTACTATTCCATAGCTTTTTGTGTTCAGCAACTCCAGAAGCTCACCCAGGTAATCCTGACCTATATTTTGTCCTGCAAACAGGATCGTGGGATTTTCATTGTTCTTTTTTAAGTGGGCAAAGGTATCTGAGAGGGCTTCTGCAACGGCTTTTGCTCCAAGGTAAGAACCACCAATACCAATTACAACAACACATTCAACTTCAGCATGAAATTGTGATGCCAATTTTTCAATATCAGAAAGATATTCCTCGCTAATTGAAGTGGGAAGATCTACCCAACCTAAAAATTCTTTACCTGCTCTTGTTTTTTCGTGAAGCGCTTTGTTGGCATCTTCGGCAGCAATTTTCAGACTATGAATGTCTTCTTTACTTACAAAATTATAGACCTGATCTACATCCAATTTAAGAGCTTCCATTCTTCACCATTTATTTATTACTTAATGCAATTTCTCTTCTAACAATTTAATTTCAATGGCCGGAGATATTCTACCATGCAGGATATTGTGAACAGCATCGACAATAGGCATGTTCACTTTGTATTGCTCATTTATTTCTTTAATACAACCCACTGCATAGGATCCTTCCGCCACCATGTTCATTTCCAGTTGGGCCGATCTAATTGAATATCCTTTGCCTATCATGGTTCCAAAAGCACGATTACGACTGAATTGCGAGTAAGCAGTAACTATTAAATCTCCCAAATAAGGAGAGCTGTTAATTTTTCGCTTGCTTTTGTATGTGATATCCAGGAATCTTTTGATCTCCTGAAGTGCATTCGATATTAATACGGCCTGAAAGTTATCTCCATAGCCCAGTCCGTGACTTATTCCGGCAGCTATGGCTATAATATTCTTTAATATGGCGGCATATTCAGTACCATAAATATCAGTTGAGACTTTTGCTTTTACATATTGACAACTAATACTTTCTGCAATGAAACGGGCATCCGACTTGTTCTTTGATGATATCGTAAGATAGGAAAGTCTTTCAAGTGCTATTTCTTCTGCATGGCATGGGCCGGAAATAATCCCTATGGAACCAAAAGGAACTTTATAAATGCTATTGAAAAATTCAGCCCTGAGCTT
>DAOUOU010000208.1 GCA_030626465.1 Bacteroidales bacterium | reverse complement strand
TCATTATTTTCACTATTCAGTATTGACAGGACTTTTTTTTATGGTATCGGGGGTCAGATTATTTCCGCAATAGTTGGTTCTTCTATTGTCTTTCTAATCATTATTTCGATTTCATCAAGAGTAAAAGATACTGTTTCATTACTTATTGTAGGTATTATGTTTAGCAGTCTGGCAACTGCCATAATAAGTATATTACAATACTTCAGCGAGCCCGAACTGGTGCAGAAATTTGTAATCTGGACCCTGGGAAGTTTATCATCTACGAGCTGGGAACAATTGATATTTATAATTCCTCTTGTGAGCGGAGGATTAATTATGGGATTATTCCTTATAAAACCTATGAACGCTTTGTTGTTAGGTGAGGACAATGCAATTGCAACAGGTGTCAGTACTAGAAGAGTGAAATACCAGATACTGATTTCGTCCAGCATAATTACAGGTGCTCTGGTTGCATTTATAGGGCCTATTGCATTTGTTGGTCTGGCAGTACCACATATTGTGCGATTAATTTTTAATGACTCTAATCACAGAGTTGTGTTGCCCGGATCGATTCTTTTTGGGGCCATACTGTTATTATTGTGTGATATTATATCTCAGATACCCGGACATAGTATGGTATTGCCAATTAACGCTATTACTGCTTTGTTTGGTGCTCCGGTAGTAATCTGGATAATCATAGGGAGGAAAAATACAAAAATTGCATTCTGAAAATGTTTATTGAAGAGAAGACATATTTGACTGCGGAGAATCTGGCAATTGGTTATGCTGGTAAAATGGGAAATTTTAAATTACTTCAGAAGAGCATTAATGAGAAGCTCATGCAGGGTGATTTTGTTTGCCTGATTGGACCAAACGGTTGTGGAAAGTCTACACTTATCAGAACATTATCGGGGATGCAATCACCGCTAAACGGACGAATTTATATTAATGAAAAAGAAATAAGGCAGTTGACAAATGCTGAAAGGAGCAGATTGTTGAGTATTGTTCTCACTGATAATACAGTAGTTGGAAACATTACTGTTGCGGAAATCGTTGCTTTAGGAAGATATAGCTATACGAACTGGATTGGTACGCTTGAACTGAAGGATAAACAAATACTATCGGAATCATTGAATAAAGTGGGATTAAAGGGATTTGAAAGCAGAAGGCTTAATACTTTGAGTGATGGCGAAAAGCAGAGGACTTTCATAGCAAAGGGTCTTGCCTCAGATGCACCTGTAATGTTGCTCGATGAGCCGACAGCACATCTTGATATACCCAATAAGGTTGGGATTATGACCCTACTTCGTCACTTGACCCGTTTGGCTAAACATTCAGTATTGGTTGCAACTCATGAACTCGACCTGGCTTTAAAACTTGCCGATGAAGTATGGCTTATGTTGCCTGATCAGACTATTTACAAAGGTACTCCCGAAGAACTTATTTTTTCAGGTAATCTAGACAGGGTTTTTGGAAATGAACTATTACGATTCGATCCACATTCCGGAAATTTTGCGTTCAACACCAAACCAACAGGTTCGATTATAGTTGAGGGAAAGAAAAAAAATCTTGATATTACTTTGCAGGCTGTCAATCGCATTGGTTTTACAACCAATAATCTCAACGATAATAAAGCGGTTAGAATAATTGTAAGCAATAATCATTGGATCATTGATATGAGTGGGAACAAAGTTGAATTTCAGAGTTTAGCAGAGACTTGCCGGTTCTTGAGAAATATCAATGAGTAAAAGTGATAGATAAATTGAGTGTGAATGAAAAAAAAAGAATACAAAAAGTACCCGCTTAACGATTTTTATTCGAAAATTCACAATAGGTATGATCTGGTGAACAGGCTGTTTACCCTGGGATTGGATAAAAAGTGGAGGAATGAGGCTGCAAATGCCTGCTTATCGTATCATCCTCATTCAATTATTGATATTTGTTGTGGAACAGGTGATTTGACAGTTTGTTTAGGGCAGCTGTCAGGGGGGGGCGTTGCTATTAAAGCATACGATTTTAATAGAGAAATGATTGCTTTGGCAAAGCATAAAACTCTACAGAAAAGGCTTAAGAACATAGACTTTATTTATGGTGATGTAGCAAAAATGCCCTTTGGGAAAGAAGAGTTTGATGGTATTACAATTGCTTTTGGTTTCAGAAATTTAACATTTGAGAATCCGGATGTTCAGAATCATTTAAAGGAGATGAACCGTATATTGAAGCGGGAAGGTAAGTTAATCATACTGGAAAGTGGGATACCTACACAATCTTTTGTTCGATTAATTTATAAGTTTTATCTTACTTGTGTTCTCATACCATTAGGGGGGATTATATCAGGAAGCTGGCATGCATACAGATACCTTGCAAAATCATCCGGAAACTTTTTCAACTTACCTGAGGTTGATCAGCTTTTAACCGATTACGGGTTCAAAGTGTTGGAGTCAAAGAGGTACTTCATGGGGGCTGCGAATCTGGTAATTGCTGAAAAACAATAGTAAAGAGTTTCGAGGGGATACTTTATCAGTTCTTGTTATAAGTGGTTTTCTTATATTTGAATTTAGATTAATAGTTGATCAAAAACAAGATATGACTATTGAAGAAATAAATCGTCTTTGTAAAGATACTTTTATCGGCTATCTTGGTATTGAATTCATCGAATATGGTGATAATTATATTACAGCCCGGATGCCTGTTGATGAGAACAAACTTCAACCCATGGGATTAATGCATGGAGGAGCATCATTAGCACTGGCCGAAACAGTTGCCAGTGCGGGATCTGTTATCCTTGTTGATGAAACCAGATATAATGTTCTTGGTATACAGGTGACCGGAAATCACATTTCATCGGTTAGTTCGGGTGAGGTTATTGCGAGAGCTGAGATTGTACACAAAGGGAACTTAACCCATGTTTGGGATGTGAAAATTTACTCAAGTGATAATAAACTTATTTCAATTGCAAGGGTTACTAATATGATAATAGAAAAGGATTAATGAAACGGTACCTGATGGAGAAGATAATTACCAGTACATATTCAGTTCTTGATGCTCTTTCAATTTGTCTTGAAAAACGCCTTGTATTCGCAATTTACCGATTACCCGGACAGGAAGATATATCACTGATAATTCAAAATGATCAGAAACTGCAAGAGATTAATAGTCTTGATGATATCTCTTCGAAGGGTGGCTTTCTTATTGCTCCATTTTCAAAGAACACTTTAGATAAGAGCTATCTTATCCGGCCCGATTTATTTTTTCGTAATACGCTTACTTCTGATGAAATTGAAATAGCTAAATCCTTATCAATTTCCTTTCTTAATGGGACGGGTCATATTCCTCCGGATGAGACCTGCAATGAAGATTATCTTCAACAGATCAGAAAAACGATCAAAGAAATTGAAAAGGGTGAATACGATAAGGTAGTTCTTTCAAGAGTAAAAATCATACCCGGTGAATTTTTATCACATCTGAAAAGGATTTTCAAACTTTTATGTGAATCTTATCCGAATGCCTTTGTTTATCTTTTTCGCTTCAAAGATCACTGTTGGACAGGGGCAACACCCGAGCCTCTGATAGGCACAAAAAAAGATGAATTGTATACCGTTTCGCTTGCCGGAACACGTTCTTATAATGAGAGCAATATGGACATCAGCAATTGGAATCATAAGGAATTAATGGAGCAGGAGTATGTAACCCAATACATTGAAAATGTTCTGAACGGATATAATATTTCTGAATATCAGAAAAAAGGACCTTACACAAAAAAAGCAGGAAGATTAATACATTTGCGCACTGATTTTAGCTTTACTTTTGATGAAGCAGGTAATAATCTTGCTCCTTTAATAAGCGCGTTACATCCTACCGCTGCAATATGTGGAATGCCTATGGAAAAATCCCTGGGATTTATTAAAGGCATTGAAAATCATAATCGTGAATACTATGCTGGTTACCTGGGACCTGTAGGAGTCGATGATCGATTGCAATTGTTTGTTAATTTACGTTGCATGAAAGTACTCGAGAATAAACTGGCATTATTTGTCGGTGGAGGAATCACTGATGGATCTGTTCCTGAAGATGAGTGGGAAGAAACAGAAATTAAGGCAGACACACTTCTTTCAGTTGTTCAGCAAATTAAATAGATGTCCCATCCGAAACAGCATATTACTGACCTGTGTGAAATCTGCTATCATAGAGGAGTTAAATATGTTGTAATTTCTCCCGGCTCCAGAAATGCTCCTTTGATCGATGCGTTCTATGCTCGTTTCGGAGATCATTGCATAAGCATAGTTGACGAACGAAGTGCAGGATATTTTGCACTTG
>DAOUOU010000170.1 GCA_030626465.1 Bacteroidales bacterium | reverse complement strand
TAAATGACCACGAAAAATCCAGTGAACAGTATATTGATAGTATGTTAAATGAGTTTCCGGATAAACATATCTCATATGTTTACAAACCAGGAACAACTTCTAATTACGGCCTCGCAACTTACAGCAAATACCCGATTATAAGAAGAGGTAGAGTAAAATTCAAAAACTCGAATAATTCCTGTTTATTTTCCGATCTGGTGATTCATAACGATACACTGCGGGTATACAACACCCATCTGCAATCCATTAATCTTAAAAAGGAAAATTACAATTTTGTGGATAGCCTGGTGTTTCGTTTCAACTCAAAGCGAATGGATGAGGTCAAAGACATTTCGGGGCGACTGAAGAATGCCTTTATCAAAAGGGCAGAACAGGCAGATATATTGAGCAGGCACATCAGACAATCGTCTTACTCTGTGATTGTATGCGGCGATCTTAATGATACCCCCGTTTCATATACTTACCAGAAAGTAAGAGGAGAGCTCAAGGATGCTTTTGTTGGTTCGGGCAAAGGCATAGGGAACACCTACCGAGGCAATTTCCCTTCTTTTCGTATCGATTATATACTCCATAGTAAAACTATCAGATCGACCGATTACAGAATCCACCGCATTAATCTCTCCGATCATTATCCTGTGAGTTGTAATTTATCAATAAGGAATTGATTTACATAACCACTCTTTAACATAGTAAACTTATAAATAGTTAAGCAAGTAGTAGTTATAATACGATGAAGAAATAACAATTAGTAATGACTCGATCCGTCCCAGCAATGTGTACACAGTTTTTCTTTGGGCAGGCCAATGGCGGATACCAGATCGTTTAGTTTTTGAAACTTCAGGGTAGTCAGATCAAGGTTTTTCCTGATCTGTTCAACCATAGCTTCGTATTTGCCGTTATTCGTATCTGAATACTCTTTCATATCAAAATTGTCTTTGCCTTCAAGCTGCTTTACTGCTTTGTGTGTAGCCAGATCGAGGTGAGAGCGTGAGCGGCTGAAATTCAGAAATTCACATGGATAAGTCAGGGGTGGACAGGCAATCCGCATATGTACTTCCTTTATTCCCGAAGCATACAGATCGCGTACATTATCCTTCAGTTGAGTTCCCCTGACAATGGAGTCATCAAGAAAAACACCCCGCTTGTCTTTTATAACGGAGTGGTTAGGCAACAGTTTCATTTTTGCCACCAGATCACGTGTTACCTGACTTTGCGGCATAAAACTACGGGGCCATGTGGGAGTATACTTTGAATAGGGGCGTTTTAAGGGTATGTGGTTCTCATTGCTGTAACCCATAGCATGGCCAACACCCGAATCAGGAATACCTGATGCAAAATCAGCTTTCGTTTTATCGTTTTTAGCCAGGGCAGCGCCACAACGATAACGGCATTCATCTACGTTGATGCCTTCGTAAAAAGAGGGTGGATACCCATAATACACCCAAAGGAAAGAGCATATTTGCATCTTTTCATTCGGCTTGCGCAATTGTTCATACCCTTCGGCAGTTATTCTTACAATTTCGCCAGGACCCATATAGTGTTCTGTTTTGTAGCCTAAATTGGGAAATGCACAGGTTTCAAAAGATGCTGCATATCCTGTATTCTTTTTCCCGAGTATAACAGGCGTTCTGCCTAATTTATCGCGTGCAGCTATGAGACTGTTTTCTGTAAGGATCAACATGGAACAGGAACCTTTCACCTTTTCATATACATTTTCAATTCCCGATACAAAATCTTTACATTCGGCTATCAACATGGCTACCAGTTCGGTAGGATTTACAGTGCCCTGACTGGTTTCTGAGAAAGTACGATGCTGTTGCATGTAGAATGCTTCCAGTTCGTCGATATTCACGATTTTACTGACTGTAGCCACAGCAAAGCGGCCCAGATGAGAGGTCACAACTATTGGCTGTGCTTCGTTATCACTGATTACACCAATCCCGCAATTACCAATAAATCCTTTGAAATCATTTTCAAATTTGTTTCTGAAATAACCGTCTTCCAGGCTATGTATAGAACGCTGAAATCCCGGTTCTTCTGCAAAAAAGGCCATACCAGCCCGTTTAGTTCCAAGGTGGGAATGGTAATCTGTACCGTAAAACACATCTGACACACAATCACTTTTTAATATGCTGCCGAAAAATCCGCTCATAGTTATTAGGGTTTTTGTTTTTGAGAGAATTAAAATAAATGAATTCTTCAATTAGATAGTCAGGAAGTTAATAAAAGATGGACAATTGTTAATACTTTTTTTGATTACATACAGAACCAAAATAAAGCTGAAAGAATACTGTCTGAGTGAATCCGTGTGTCTTATTGGTAGGAGGATATACCGTTTGGCAGGTTAAAAACATACGAAAACTTAACTTTCATTCTTTAACTTGGGGTTGGAATAATACCTGTGGTGCATCCTTATTTTAATCATGACCTGCGCCTACTTCCCGCAGTACTCCGCACGAATATAGTCTGCAAGCTTTAAGAGGTCTGCATGGAACCTCCTTATTCCTTCCGAAAGTTTTTCCGTGGCCATGGCATCTTCATTCAACATCCATCGAAAAATTTTCTCGTCCATGGAGACCTCTTCGAGGTCGAGTAATTTAGCGCGATCAGGATCCAGCTTTCGTTCAAGTTTTTCTGTCTGACTATCGAGTTCTTCCAACAGTTGAGGAGAAATAGTAAGAAGATCGCAGCCGGCCAGCTCAACAATTTCGTCGATATTGCGGAAACTGGCACCCATGATCTCTGTCTTAAAGCCAAACTTTTTATAGTAGTTAAAGATTTGTGATACTGACATAACTCCGGGATCTTTAGAGGCAGGAATATGTTCCACGCCTTGTTTGGCTTTATGCCAGTCAAGAATTCTGCCAACAAACGGCGAAATGAGGGTTACATTGGCTTTTGCACATGCGAGTGCCTGGGCAAAGCTGAACAAAAGGGTTAGATTACAGTGAATACCTTCTTTTTCTAACAGTTCAGCTGCTTTTATTCCCTCCCATGTTGAAGCGATTTTTATCAGAATACGGGAACGGCCAATCTGTTCTTTTTCAAACATGGCAATCAATCTGCGCGCAGTCTTTATTGTTTCATCCTTATCAAATGACAATTTTGCATCTACCTCAACAGAAACGCGTCCGGGAATAATAGAAAGAATCTCTTTTGCAAAGTTGACTGACAGTTTTTCCAGGCAAGGCTGTATGTCGGCCCCCGGAGTGCATATATCAATGGAAGAAGAACGAATTGCATCCTGCACAAGGTGCTGGTAAGCAGATAACCGGGCAGCTGTAAAGAGGAGTGACGGATTTGTAGTGGCATCGCGTGGCTGGTGTTTCCTGATCAATTCTATATCACCGGTATCTTCTACAATAATTGTTATTTCGCGCAATTGTTCAAGTATAGTCATGATGAAGTCTTTTATTACCGATTATATGATAAGAACATCCTGTAACAAAAGTATTGCAAAAAGTTTATTTAATGCTCCTGAAATAAGAATATCAGCCAATAAGGAAGTCAAAGGAATGATCAGAACAGGGTGTTAGAAAATATACGGTTGCATGTGTACCACAATGTAAAGATTCTGAACAAACTGCAAGGGATGTCACAATATTAATCCATTCGCGATACAACCGGACCTATCCGACTGGTTTATCCATGCAGATCATCCGTGCAGGAGGTCATGAACCCCCTGGGATAGTTCATTTTAATTATTAATAGCACATCAATCTTATCATAGAGATATAATAGTCTTTATATCTGCATTCCCTCCCGACAAGATTATGGCAACTTTCTTATTAATAAAATAATTCCTATGACCAAGGACAGCAGCCAGTGGTACACATCCTGAAGGTTCTACAACCAGTTTCATACGTTCCCATATGAAAAGCATAGCCTTGCGGATGCTATCTTCGCTTACCGTAAGTATTTCATCCACATTATCAGAAATAGCTTTAAACGTTAAGGAACCCAGTGAAGTAAGCAGACCATCAGCAATTGTTTTTGGGTTAACTGAAGGCATAATTCGTTTTTCCTGCATTGAACGGAAGGCATCGTCGGCCCCCTTTGGTTCGGCTCCAAAAACCAAGATGTCATGTTTTATGCTTTTGGCAGCAATAGCAGTACCGCTTAGCAGGCCACCTCCACCAACAGGAGCTATAATCACATCAATGGACTTCATATCTTCCAGGATCTCCAGTGCTGCTGTTCCCTGTCCGGCGATTATATGAAAATTGTTATAGGGATGAATAAAAGTGGCTCCTGTCTTTTCAATGACCTCTTTCAAGCCATCTTCCCTGGCCTGAAGTGTAGGCTGGCAAACTACAATTTCCGCACCATATTCTTTTACAGCGTCAATTTTTATCTGCGGTGAATTATCAGGCATAACAACGTAACACTTAATTCCGAAATTAGAAGAAGCAAGCGCCAGGGCTCCTGCATGATTACCTGATGAGTGTGTAGCTACGGCATCAATCTTCGATCTTGATACCAGTTGAATTATGGCATTGTTTACTCCTCTGTATTTGAACGCTCCTGCACGTTGAAAATTCTCACATTTGAAGAATAGCTCACATCCCGTAATTCTATTGAGGGAAGAGGAGTTCAATATAGGAGTACGATGTATGAGAGTATGAATACGATTATGAGCGGCTCTAATATCATGTAGTCCGGGTAGTATGTCATTGCTGATCATATGCTTTTGTATTTGTTGAATATTCTCTGATTTTCCTGAATCCTTTCAATCGGGCCGGAGAAATATCAGTGTCCTTACCAAACACGGCCTTTTTCACATATTAATCGAGAAGAGTTCCGTATACAAATACATAACATTTCATTAACTTGCTTGTTATGATAGAATCCAGTAATACTACAAAACCGTTTTATATTTATTGGTATTAAATTACTAAAATAAAGCCAAAAACAATGAAAGTTACTGTTTGCAGAAAGGAACATTTCAATGCTGCTCATCGTCTTTACAATCAAGAGTGGAACGATGAGCGCAATGATGAGGTGTTCGGGAAATGCAATTTACCAAATTACCATGGGCACAATTACGATCTGATCGTAAAGGTTACTGGCGAAATAGATCCCAGGACCGGGTTCGTAATGGATACTAAAGTTTTGAAGGACATTATCCGTGAACATATTATTGAGAAGTTCGATCATCATAATTTGAACCTTGATGTTGAAGAATTCAGAACACTCAATCCGACTGCAGAAAATATTGCGGTTATAAGCTGGGATATACTTCGTAAAAAGATACCGGTTTCACTGGAATTGAAAGTTGTTCTTTTTGAGACCGAGAGAAATTTTGTGGAATATACTGGTGAATAAGATAACATTAGCTATAAGGAAAATATTTGTAACAATTTTAATTGTGCCAATTAAGGTATATCAGTATGCCATTAGCCCATATACACCTGTCAGTTGCCGGCATATACCAACCTGCTCACAATATGCGATTGAAGCATTAAAAGTCCATGGGGTATTTAAAGGACTTTATCTTGCATTCAGAAGGGTTTTTCGCTGCCATCCCTGGGGCACACATGGTTTTGATCCTGTTCCGCCTCCGCACAGAACAAAAAAAATCAAGTGAAATTCATCTTAATTTATTTGCGTTGGATAAAAGAACGAGCTTTGCTCGCAGGTTACAAAGTTCAGATTTGTATCGCTGTTCAATGATATGACGGGAGATATCTAGTATCGGATTAGTGCATTGGTCTATAATTTCCGAATCGGAAGTCGCAAAAAGGCCTGAAGTATGCTCCTTAATTTTCATATCGGCAGACCGGACTACATGAACTTTACCTTCAAGTTTATTGTATTTTAATAATTCTTCAATCTGGTATTTGTGATTGCG
>DAOUOU010000026.1 GCA_030626465.1 Bacteroidales bacterium | reverse complement strand
AGAATAAAAAAAGATAATTCCTATTGGATTGAAAGCGTGTCTGCATGTTACTCTGACCTAACTCTAAACTTGGCTGAATAAAACAAAGGGAAAATCATGAAAAAATCTATTTCACTAATTGCGGGAATACTGATTGTTTTCAACCTGTTTGGCCAGCAGACTTTCACAGATTTCCAGGAGGCCAGCATGGTAATCGGGCAGCCCGACTATACATCACAATTGATTAATTACAGCGATTCTGTTACTTACGGGCCATCGAATATTGCTATCAGTTCAAGGGGAATGCTGGCTGTTGCGGAACAATCGGGGGGATCAATCAAAATATGGTATAATATGCCTGACTCTGATGGTCAGCCAGCTGATGTTGAAGTGGGTAATCCTGATTTTTCCATCGTCAACAGCGGACCTTCTGATCTATTCTCAAGCGCCTTTAATGGCGTGACCTGGAGTCCCGATGGCAATAAGCTTATTGCATCCTGTGGTTCTCAGAACAGGGTTCTTATCTGGAATTCGGTTCCTGTAACGAATGGCCAGCGGGCAGATGTTGTTGTGGGACAAAAAGATTTTATTTCGACTGCCTCCTCAACCAAGAAAAATACAATAGACTATCCTACCGGTGTAATGGTTACACCAGACGGAAGGTTACTCATAGCAGATTCTAATAATAACCGGGTTTTGATATGGAATACTATTCCAACTGTCAATGGAATTGAAGCTGATGTAGTCATCGGACAACCGGGTTTCAACAGTAAGATTGCTGGTACCAATGCCGATCAGTTGTATCACCCTCGTGGCGTTCATATGGCACCCGACGGACGTTTGCTGATAACCTGCGCTTCTGCGCATCATGTTTTTGTGTATGATTCTATCCCTGTTTCAGATGGTGAATCTGCTTCCGTTGTTATCGGGCATGATGATTTTGGCATTTCGTCTTCCGGAACTTCTGAGTCAGCGATGACTATGCCTTATACAGCCACAGTGACAACTGGCGGGAGATTGGCAGTAGCGGAATATGGCAACAACAGGGTCCTGATTTATAATACTCTTCCAATAACAAATGGCGCTCTTGCAGATGTTGTTCTGGGACAGCAAGATTTTTTTACAAACACAACTTTTGCTCCTGCAGGTCTGCCTGAAAAGAACAATTTCAGCGGTATACATGATATTTCCAGCGATCTGAATGGCAGATTGCTGGTGGCAGGTCATGATATGAACAGAATTATGGTATTTGGTGACCAGCCTGCCGATAGTGCAAATTTGACTATCTCAATAGTAGAATCAGCTTCAGTCTTGTGTGAATTGAGTAATGTTGTTTACAAAATCAATGTATACAATGCCGGACCGGATACCGCATACAGTGTGGTTTCCACTGCAGCTTTCCCCTCTTGTTACACAACGGATAATATAAACACCGTAAATGGCTCTTACAATAAACGTTCCGGTTACTGGCAAATTCCCTCAATTGCTCCAAACGAAACTGCTTCGCTGATCATTGACGGATTTGTAAATACAGGCACAAAACTTCAGACGTTAACGACCTGTGCCAGTATTCTTGGTTCATCAGCTTTTGATAACAACTTGCAAGACAATGGCACAAGCGTAACTGTTACCATACTATCGATCAGAAAGCCGGCAGATCCGGTGGTAAATGACACTGAGGCCTGTGAAGGCGATGCTACCATGTTATTTGCTGATGGTAGTGGTACTATTCAATGGTATGCAGAGATTGATGATATTGTGCCAATGGCAACAGGTCTGTCGTATACTACTGATCCCATAACTGAAGAAATCACATTTTTTGTAGCAACATATGATGTTTGTCCGGGTAATTCCCGGGTTCCTGTTCATGTTGGTATTGCACCATCATACGATCTGGAAGAAGTGGTTTATGTATGCAGTGGCAGTAGCTATACATTCCCGGATGGAAGCACACAGAACAATATTACTTCAACGATCATGCACGCCAGCAGCTTGTTTACAATGCATGGTTGTGACAGCATTATTGTAACAACAGTGAACGTACACCCGGTATTTAACCTATCGGAAACAGCAACAGTGTGTAGCGGCGATAGTTATACATTCCCTGATGGCATAACGCAGAATAATATCATTTCAACGCTTGTTTATTCCAGCAACCTTTTTACAATAAATGGCTGCGATAGTACGATTGTTACAACAGTGAATGTAAATCCTGTATATAATTTTCCGGAAACAGTGACAGTGTGCAGCGGGGATAGTTATACATTCCCTGATGGTACAACACAAAGTAACATAACATCAACCCTGGTCTATTCCAGTAACCTGCTTACGGAAGAAGGATGTGACAGCATTATAGTTACCACGGTAAATGTAAATCCGCAGTATAACCTGACAGAAACATTTGCAATATGTAGTGGTGATAGTTACACATTCCCTGATGGCACAATAGAGGAGAACATTACAGCTCCCGTTAGTCATACGATTAATCTGGTTGCTGTGAATGGCTGCGATAGTATTGTTGTAACCAATGTCGATATAACCATGATCGATGTTTCTGTAACACAAGACGGAGCCACTCTGACAGCTAATACTGCAGGTGCTGACTATCAATGGATCGATTGCGGGGATGGATCTCCGGTAGCAGGTGAAAACGGACAGTCATTTTATGCAACTCAAAGTGGTGACTATGCAGTAGTAATAAGCGAGAATGGTTGTACAAGCACATCGGATTGTTACAATGTCACTGCCATAGCCGGTATTGAAGAGAAGAGATTTGAAAGTGAAATCCAAGTATTTCCGAACCCCACACAGGATAAAATCACGATAAACCTTCCGGATCATTATAATGCAACTATTTCTGTTATTTCTATGCAGGGGCAATCAGTTCTTGAACAATCATTTGATAACGGTCAGAGTTCTATTGAATTAGAATTGAAAGATCTCGAGCCGGGCATGTATTTGATCCGGGTAAATGCCGGGAACAATACAGCCATACTTCGGATTTTAAAAGAATAGAATTATACCATGAATCAATTGCGTATTTGATCTTCTATTTCCCGTATCTTTTTTTGTCTTTCTAATGAGAAGATACCAGACTTAGTATCGATCCATTGGTATAGTTCCAGTGCCCTTTGAAATAGTTTTCTTTTTTCCAAACCGTCGGTACAAGCTTTTGCATTTATCACCAAAACTTCAGCAAATAGTTCGATATTGGATTTATCCAATCCTTTTTTCTGAATAATAAATTCAGCTATATCTTCCGGAGGAATCCGAAGAATTTCTTTAAGAGATGTATCCAGCTCCTGCATTAACAGTTCGTTTGTCGTTTGCCTTGTTTTTTCTTCAATATTTACTGATTTGAGCCCCAGAAGTCTTCTGATCAGTGCTGCCAGTACTTGCGACATTTGTTCGATTTGTCGCATCAAGTAGTCTCGTCTTTCCACAATAATAAATTTTAATAAGAATATATCTAATTTTGCAACAGGTAAATATAAGGTATAAACAGTGAGAATGAATATTACAGATAGTAAGGGTACAGTGCCATTGCACAATGGTGTTGCAATGCCATATTTTGGTCTGGGTGTTTTTTCAATCTGCCGAAGGACCGGAAACCATCAATGCAATCTTATGGGCCTTGGAAGCCGGATACATACATATCGATACAGCTTCTGTGTATCTATGAAAAAAGTGTCGGCGAAGCAGTGAGATCCTCGGATTTAAAACGTGAGGAATTGTTTATTACCACCAAAATATAGAATTCGGACCAGGGATATCAGAGTGCACTTGATGCTATTCAAAGAAGTCTGGATAAATTAAAGATGGATTACATCGATTTGTATGGGGTGTTTATCTTTACCTGTATAACCTGTCTGACAAAGACTGGATTTTTTTATTGATATTTTTTTGAACTGTCACTAACTTATTTTTCATGGATTTATTGGTGTTATTTAACGAAGACCCGACTATTTTAGCTATTGAAATATAATTCTTCAGTATTGTTGTGGCTATTTCGTTTCCTTCTGAAAAGTACTGTTTGGTAGCCTTCATTACCGTTGTCTTTTCAAACTTAGTCAAGGTTCTCAGCCCTTCAAGCAAGACATACTTTATTCTTTTCCCATGTGTCTGATAATACAAATTGATATATGTTTCAATACCAAATCGTAAATCCTGTATATCGTCAAGTATAGGTATCAGATCTTTTTTATGTAGCACTCTTTCTCCTGTAAAAGATTTAAATGGAGTGAGCTTATAATTAATTAAGGTTGCTGCTGTATGTCCTAAAACCATATCAGCCTGATCTTCAATAATTGGCTTCAACATATCCTGGAAGTGTTCCTCTCTTATTCCACGACTGTCAGCATCAAAGAAAAGGATAATCTCATTACTGGCTTTTTTTACTCCCAGCGTCATGGCATAGCTTTTTCCTCTGTTTTCCGGAAGTTTAATGTATTTGAAATCGATGGTTTGATTCAATTCTCTTAGTAATTCTTCCGAATTATCTTCTGAACCATCATCAATTACAAGGATCTCACTTTTTTTGTTGAACTCACGACAGGCTTTAACGACATCACAAACTGTTTTTTCTTCGTTGTAGCTGCAAATGATGATACTGAGATTTTTCATTTTATACTTCTTTAACAGAAAGAACGAATCTGATGCTCAATCATGTATAAAAAACAGGAATTGATATTCAGGCACAAGATAAACAAATCCTGATAATAACCTGAAAATAATTAAGAATGAAGAATTAAAAATTAAAAATTAAGAATGAAGAACCGAAGCCCGTAGGGCGAGTTCGGCGAGGCCAATTAAAAATTATGAGTGATTTGGTGTCGTAAAACTCATGTCAGTAAAAGAAAATGAATTTTATTCATTTTCTTTTGCTGAAATATTGATAGGGCAATCAGAAACATCAAGCAATTCATAACCAAAATCCCTCATATCGATATCATCCTTTTGATAGTACCAGTTAATGATAAGTTTGTCGCAGGATTCTTTAAATACATTAGTTTTTTCAATAATTCTCATGATCATGTGGCTTGAAGCAGTATTCAGGTATTCGAAATAAAACTCAATCTTAGTATTTGGTCTGGGATCTTTAAAATACTCATCTAACCAGTTCAGAATACAGGTATAGGTATCTAAAACATTTTCAGGGATCGATGATCCACCAAGGAACAATACACCGGTCTCATTATTAAAGTCAACCACAGGTTTATCTTTATCTCCTTCAAAAACCAATTTTTCCATATGTATGCATCTATTATAAATCTAATGTACTGATTTTTTTAATGTTTCTGTTTTGTATGTCAATGATATTGGTAAGGATTTTTATTGAATTTCCTTACATTGATTTAAACTTGATCTATTTTATCATCTTAGAATATAGGGTTATTTGGATGTTTTGGCAAAACTACTTAAGGATAATTATATTTGATAAATTCAATTAATTCTTCCATTTGATTGCATTTTATAGATTATCGCATTACTTTCATCATTATTTTTTTAGATTGATTATAAATAACGAAATTACCCGGTATTCTAAATCATTTGGCAATGAATAAAAAATCCTATTTGCGAAGTACTGAATGGTTTGGCAAAGATGATAAAATGGGCTTTGTTCATCGCAGCTGGCTGCGTAATCAGGGGCATCCTGACCATTTGTTCAGAGACAAGCCGGTTATCGGTATTTGCAATACGTGGTCAGATCTTACACCCTGCAATGCACACCTCCGAGAATTTGCAGATATTGTTAAAAGAGGGGTTTATGAAGCAGGGGGCTTTCCTCTCGAATTTCCTGTGATGTCACTGGGAGAGACACTAATGAAGCCTACTACCATGCTTTGGCGTAACCTTGCCAGTATGGATGTTGAAGAGACCATTCGGGCCAATCCTCTGGACGGTATTGTATTGTTAACAGGTTGTGATAAAACCACACCCTCCACTTTGATGGGAGCAGCAAGTGTGAATCTGCCAACGATTGTTGTTCCGGGCGGACCAATGCTCAACGGGAAATTCAGGGGAAAAGATATTGGATCTGGTACGGCCACCTGGCAACTTTCTGAGGGTATGAAAGCAGGAACCGTATCACGGGAAGATCTTATAGAAGCAGAGTCCTGCATGTCGCGCAGTGCAGGTCATTGTATGACCATGGGCACGGCATCCTCGATGGCAAGTATGGTCGAAACACTGGGGCTGACCCTGCCTGGCGCTTCAGCAATTCCGGCAGTTGATTCACGCAAGAAAGTAATGGCCCATCTCTCTGGTAACAGGATTGTTGAGATGGTAAAAGAAGATTTAAGTCTTTCAAAAATTCTTACCCGTCAAGCATTTGAAAATGCAATCAAGGTGAATTCAGCAATTGGCGGATCAACCAATTTTATTATTCATCTGGTTGCCATTGCTGGCCGGATTGGAGTTGATCTTGTTCTTGATGATTTTGACAAACTGGGAAGTGGCATGCCTCTGCTTCTCAATCTGATGCCTTCAGGAAAATACCTGATGGAAGATTTTTATTATGCAGGCGGATTGCCGGTAATTCTTGATGAGTTACGAGGGCACATTCATACGGGTGCTTTAACGATCAATGGGAAAACCATTGGTGAGAATTGCAAAGATGCACCCTGTTATAACCGCGACGTAATAGCAAACATTGAGAAACCCTTTAAAGATAGTGCAGGCATTGCTGTACTCAAAGGAAATCTGTGCGAAAACGGAGCAGTAATCAAGCCTTCCGCTGCAACCTACAGTCTGATGCAACATAAAGGACGGGCAGTAGTATTTGAGACAATTGAAGACTATCATGATCGTATAGATGATCCTGATCTTGATATCGACAAAACCTGTGTCATGGTTTTAAAAGGCGTGGGTCCTGTTGGATACCCCGGGATGCCGGAAGTTGGTAACCTCGATTTACCGGAAAAACTGGTTAAAGAGGGAGTGAAAGATATGGTAAGGATATCGGATGGCAGAATGAGTGGAACGGCCTATGGAACGGTTGTTTTGCATATTTCACCGGAATCATCCATAGGAGGCAACCTTGCTCTGGTGCAAAATGGAGATATGATTGAATTGGATGTCAAAAAGAGAAAACTGATTCTTCATGTATCCGATAAAGAATTAAAGAAAAGAAAAGAAAACTGGAAAGCTCCGGATCCGGTAGCCGACAGGGGGTATGTAAATCTTTTTATAAACCATGTCGAACAAGCAGAGAAAGGCTGTGATTTTGATTTCTTAAGAGGAGCCTCTGGCAACAAAGTTATGAGGGACCTTCACTAATCAGCTTAATTTACCTTCAATCTGAAACGAATAAATGTATACCATTATTCTTATACTTCTGAGTATTGTTTTCATAGTCGTTATAAGTACACGTTTTAAAGTTCATCCATTCCTGTCACTTCTTGCTGCCGCTTTTCTCTACGGATTATTTTCCGGTATGCCCCTGGGACAGATCATTGAGACTATTAATGAAGGGTTTGGCGGCACTATTGAGAAAATAGGGATTATAATTATTGCCGGGATTATCATCGGGGCCTTTCTGGAGAATTCCGGTGGAGCATATGCATTGGCAAATAAGATTTTGAGCCTGGTGGGAAAAAAAAGAGTACATACGGCCATGGCTTTTATCGGATATATAGTGTCTGTTCCGGTTTTTGCCGATAGTGGGTTTGTGATCCTTTCCTCGTTGAACAGGGCAATTACAAAAAATGCAAAATTATCCCTTGCCGGTACAGCTATTGCACTTGCATTGGGATTGACAGCTACTCATACCATGGTTCCTCCCACTCCGGGTCCGATCGCTGCGGCAGGTATAATTGGAGCCGATCTGGGACTTGTAATTCTTTTAGGGTTGTTTGTCAGCTTATGCGGATTAGTTGTTTCTATCCTGTTTGCTAAATATATTGGAAAAAAAATATTCATTGATCCGACCCTGAGTTCAGAACAGGAGAAAAATAAAAAAATAATTAAAGATGCTCCCTCAGCCATGAAATCATTCTTGCCCATTGTCATTCCAATAGTATTGATTGTGTTGCGCTCTGTTGCAGAATTTCCGACACATCCTTTTGGCGATGGTAAAGTCAGAACATTACTTGGTTTTGTCGGGAATCCTGTTGCTGCTCTTTTTGTGGGAGTACTGATCTCATTTTTTCTTCCCAGGAAATTCGACAAAGAAATGCTAAGTACAACAGGTTGGGTTGGCAAAGCTCTGAAGACTGCTGCTATCATAATACTTATAACCGGAGCAGGAGGTGCTTTTGGGAAAGTGTTGCAAAGTTCTGATCTGGGAACTATATTGGGAGAGAATATTTGTGGTACCAGCCTGGGAATATGGTTGCCATTCCTGTTGGCAGCAGCTATAAAAACTGCTCAGGGATCTTCAACTGTGGCCATTATTACAACAGCTTCCATTGTTGCACCGCTTCTTCAAATCATGGGTCTTGATTCTGACATTTCAAAGGCTATGGTGGTTATTTCTATTGGAGCGGGATCTGCGGTTGTTTCACATGCAAACGACAGTTTTTTCTGGGTTGTTACCCAGATGAGTGATATGAATCTAAAACAGGGTTACAGAATCCAGACATTAGGTACTGCAGTATTGGGATTTTCGGCCATGATCTTTTTGACCATTCTAAGTTTATTCTTTGGATAAGGAATAATTAATTAATTAAGAATTAAGAATTAATAATTAAAAATTAAGAATTAAGAATTCATTTAAATGAAAATATACAACACGTCAAAGGGGATATTGATTGAGCAGGATAATAGTTTTTACCTGGCAGCAAAGAACTGGGATGAATTTATTAACAACGACAATCTCTTTAAAGACAAACTTACTTTTATAGAATCATCATTACCCTTAACAAACGCCGATGATTTGCTTTCAAATGATTTATTGCCTCCGATAGGAAGCCAGGAGATATGGGCATCAGGGGTCACGTATATGCGAAGTCGCAGTGCCAGGATGGATGAATCCAAAGACGCAGGGGGCGGAGATTTTTACGACCTTGTATATAAGGCCGAACGGCCTGAATTGTTTTTCAAATCTTCTGCCCACAGAACGGTGGGATCAGGACAACAGGTTAGAATAAGAAAAGATTCGGGCTGGAATGTACCCGAGCCGGAACTTACGCTGATGATAAGTTCTTCGGGTAAGATCGCAGGATACACAATCGGGAACGATATGAGTTCCAGGGACATTGAGGGAGAGAACCCACTCTACCTTCCCCAGGCAAAAACTTACGACAAATCTGCTGCCATTGGTCCCTGCATTTACCTTACAGATTCTCCTTTACCCGCTAACACAGAGATCCGGATGGAAATACTCAGAAATGGTTCTCAGGAGTTTTGCCGTAATATAAGAATCGACCAGATCAAACGGAAGTTTTCCGAGCTGATAGAATTTTTATTCCGTGAGATGAGCTTTCCCGTGGGATGTCTTTTAATGACCGGAACGGGGATTATACCACCCAACAACTTTACTCTGGAGCATGGTGACGAAATCAGGATTACAATTGATTCTATCGGTACCCTTGTGAATTTTGTTGAATAGCAAATGAACCCTTAAAATACTTGGCATTATGACTAAACTTACCGGATATAATTTAATAGGATTGGAAGGATCGGCACGAGGAGAACAAACTTTTCTGGCTATTAATCCCTCTACCCTGATTCCTTTGGATACCACATTTTATGAAGCTACATTCCCGGAAATAGACAGGGCAATTGTGAAGGCTGAAGAAGCTTTTCTCGTGTATAAATCGATACATCCCGAAGCACGAGCCCGATTTCTGGAAACTATAGCAGAAGAAATACTTGAACTGGACGATACTCTCATCAGAAGATGTATGGATGAAACGGCACTTCCAGAAGCCCGGCTGATCGGAGAGCGTATGCGTACAGTAAATCAACTTAGGTTATTTGCCAGCGTTGTTAGAGACGGATCCTGGGTAGATGCCAGGATAGATACAGCTACTCCTGATCGTCGGCCTTTTCCAAAGCCTGATATAAGGCAAATGCAGATTCCATTGGGCCCCGTGGGAATATTTGGTGCAAGCAATTTTCCTCTTGCATTTTCTGTGGCAGGAGGAGATACATCTTCGGCATTTGCTGCAGGTTGTACGGTTGTATTCAAAGCTCATCCCCTGCATCCCGGTACTTCTGAACTGGTTGGAAAAGCTATTCAGGAAGCCATACGCAAAACAGATCTGCCTGATGGTATCTTTTCACTGATACATGGACCTTCTGAAAAGGTAGGCATGACTATTGTTGAACATCACAAAATAGCGGCCATAGGATTTACCGGGTCGTTCAATGGGGGGAAAGCTATATTCGATGCAGCCAATAAACGCGATATACCTATTCCCGTTTTTGCCGAAATGGGTAGTATTAACCCGGTATTCATTCTTCCTGGAGCATTAAAAGAAAGAAATAAAGCAATTGCTAAAGAGTTGGTTGGATCCTTTACTTTGGGAGTGGGACAATTTTGTACCAACCCCGGACTTGTGGTCACGCTTAAATCATCAGAGTCAGATCAGTTTTATCAGGCTTTGAAAAATGAAACTGCTGAAGTTGGTTCCGGAACCATGCTATCTGAGAGGATTAGAATGAACTACCGGAAAGGAGTCAAAAAGCTAAAGGAATCAAAGGGAATTAAAGTTCTTGCAAGCAGCAACACACCTGAAAAAGAAAACAATGTCAAAAGCAGAGTATTTTCAACAGATGCTGACTTTTTTCTTAGGAATAAAGATCTTGCGGAGGAAGTATTTGGTCCTTCCACATTAATCGTAGCTGCTCAGAGCAAGGAAGAAATGATAAACGTCGCCAAAAATCTGGAAGGCCACCTTACTGCTACTATTCAGGGTACCGAACAGGATTTAGCTGGTTATACCGATTTGATACAAATACTTGAAAGAAAAGTTGGACGTCTTATATTTAATGGTTTCCCAACAGGAGTTGAAGTATGCCATTCCATGGTGCACGGAGGTCCTTTTCCTGCAACCACAGCCTCACAATCAACATCTGTTGGTACGGCTGCCATCAGACGATTTTCAAGACCTGTATGTTATCAGGATTTTCCACAGGCTGCCTTACCTGATCAATTGAAAAATGAGAATTCGTTAAATATCTGGCGATTGGTGAACGGTGCATTAACAAAAGAGAGGATCGGTTAGGGTGTCAGAAGAAATACTCAAAGTTCAACCATCCTGCAAACTCTCAAATCAGCATGTATTGCTAATTCCCAATATTGCGGAATAATTATTGGCACAGATGATATTCATGAAAGAGATTGTAAAATTTCAATGGCATCTACCAGTTTATCCTCATACACTTTGTAACTTAAATGGACCAGGAAAATTACTTAGAAGAATCTTCAAGTAACCAGCTTGTTGCGGCATCAAGTGTAGAAAATATTTTTCTGATTTTTACTTTGCTGTCTTTCAGCTCAGAGAACAGAAACGAATAGGCTGTTACATTTGGGTTTCCAACAAGAAAAGCAGTTTTCACAGATAAATACTTCTCAGTAACCTCATCGGCTATTCTTGAAATAGTGTTAATATCATCAAGTGAAATATCAAGTTCTGCATCAAGAAGATCATAGAGCAATATTAATTTTTGTGGTAAATAGTCGATCAGCTTAAATTCAGCCAGGTAATCTTTTATATCCCCGATTGATATTTTGTCACTGATTCTGACATAAAATATATTGGCATCATTAAGGTAAAAAGTTATCATGACAAAAGTTAATTACATCAATACTAACATCTCACTATTGTCTTGCAAAACCTTGTGCATCCATCACCTTCAGAAGTTTTGGAAATTGATTTCTAATCACCCGATCGCTTCCATTGAATTAAAGATACAAAATTTCCGGAATGAAATGACAGTATTACAATGGAACCTGGAAAGTTGCAACATGCATATTTTCTACTTTCCATGTTCTATCCCCTTTCAGAACCATGAACTATAGAAACATACTTTTTACAGCATGGTTAAAAGAATCCAAACCGCACACAGGCTGTCTATGACACCAAATAATACAATCATTGGGTTATAAGGCAAGTTAGAAATGTATGTTGTTATATGCAAAAACAATCTTAAATTCAGTTACTCATGGGATTATTCATCTCAAAAATTAACTACTGCCAATTTAATATCTTTATGCCAGATATATGAATAATCAGATTCACATCATCAGCAATTTTGTTAACCTTCAATCCATTTTTTGAATATTCGACCCTCCTGAAAGGTCCTGGCTGTTAATTACTGCCGTACCTTTATAATACAGGTTGCTCGCTCCTGAAGCAACAACATCCATTTTCACATTGACTGTCAGGTAGGCATTGCTTGCACCGGAGAGGTTAATAGTAAGATCTTTGACAATGAAAGCATAGCTTCTCACTGTACTTGCACCTGAAGCACTAACTTGCAGAAGATCTGAGCTTCCGGCTAAATCAACTACCGATGCGCCGCTCAAATCTGCACTTACACTTTCTGTATCCAAATAAGCATTGAAAATACTTGCTCCCGACAACCATATGCCAACATCCTTGCCAGATAATTTATCCAACAGAAGAAACCTTGATGCTCCGGAGGCCGAATATTCAATCACTTCTTTTGTTGTGATATATGCATGAAGAGTAGCAGATCCCTTGATGCTTATATTATCCTTTAGTTTGATTATGAGTTTATCGGATACTTTCTCAACAATAATATACGGGTGTACATTCTCATTGGCCTCGATTTCAATTTTTTCTTCTGTTTCGGAAAAACTAACATAGACCGTAAATGCATTGGATGCATCAATACTATGATAGTCTGTAAATGTTTCTTGCTGTGTGGTTATTTTTTCCGAAGGTACTACGGTTTCTTTTGTCTCACAGGAATAAAAAACCAGACTGAAACAAATGAATGGCAGGAAGGATAGTATTGTTTTCATTTTTGTATGTGTTACATTACAGTAAGAAAATTAAGATTTAGGTTTGTATCTTTCTTTATCAGCAAAAAAATCAAGCAACTGAGATCTGCATGCAAAGCTTGCTGAATGTAAAACCCCGCCAGGGATGTAATAATGATCTCCCTTTTTATAGGTTTTTGTTATACCTCCAATTGTAAGTTCCATTTCTCCCTCTATTACAATACCCCATTGCGGTCCGTGGGAATGTTCCGCTACCTCACCAATGGGTTCCACATCAAAAAATACGATCTGATGGTTGTCGCTCTGGGATATCCAGCCACGTACACCCTGAAAGGGAATATCTGCTTCCGGCAGATCCTGTATTTCCTTTGGATAAATCTCATTTAATTCTTTGTGTGTCATAGCTTCTTATATTAGGTTAGATTTTATTGTCCAATGTTGAATTTCTATAATGTTCCCTTCTATATCCCTCACATAGATAACTTTCAGTATTCCAAGACCTTTTATATCCTTCTCTACCAGTTCACCATATTTTTCCCCGCCATTGGTAAGTACTTTCTTCAATACTTTTTCAACATCATCTGTATGAAAAGCAATATGTCCAAATCCCTGATGGTTGATTGCAGGATGTTTTTTCCTCAGAAAAGGTGGTGTATGTTCAAAAATCTCAAGGGCAGGGCCATCATGATAACCAGGTAATTTTAAGTGTATTCCTTTTATTGTTACACCATTGATATTGGTTAATTTATCTATCCATTCTCCTGATAAGTCCCTTTCCGGGTACACGGGCTCACAACCGAAAGTATCAATATAAAACTGCGCAAGTTTTCTCCAGTTTTTTGCAATGATGTTGGTATGAGAAAATCTAATAGTTTCCATAGCATTTATCTAGTGTAGTTCACTGACTGATGAAAAGAGACAGGCTGTATATGATTTGTTGTGCCAGTATAATACAATGTTAAAACATCACTTCTATTGATCCATCCTCTTTGCCAAGAGTAACTTTCTTAGTCACTCCACCTGAAGTAATGGTGTAATCACCATAAAAAGCTCTCGCTTTCAGTATCCCTTTGTCATCGGCCTGGTCTGTAATCTGTGTCCACCACCTGTCAAAAACAAGCGTTCGATAAGCCTCGGCCTGAGGAGTGGCAGTGAAATCTTTTTTCCACATGGCTGTATTCGGCACCCAGTGCGATCCCTCCCAGAAACCCCAGATTACTATTGCTTCAACACTGGGGTGTGCAAAATATATAGGCAATAGCTTTTTTAGTTCTCTAACCCTGGTTTCTTCATCGTCAAAGATGAACAGGGCTTCTGTGATCTTGATAGGAAGATCGAATTTTGCGAGTTTATCAAGCGTTCTCTGAACATGCTCTGCCGGGGTGACAGTGGGAGAGGCATGAGCAAGGTGGGCCTGGCAACCAATACCATCGACGGGTACGCCGTTTGCAAGCAGGTTTTGAATTTGCAGAATATACGTATCATCATTGTAACCTATATCGAGAACGCCATAATCATTTACATACAACTTAGCATTCGGATTTTCGGCTTTGACCATCAGGGCCATTTCATTAACAATACCATACCCAAGCCGACGACGGAAGAAATCACCATGGATCATTTCATTGTTCAGGTCAAACTCTTCAATGCGGCCCTTATAATGGTTTGCTACACTGGTGGCACGACTGTGAATAGCTGCTCGAAGCTCATCATTGTTCAGCTCGTATAGCCAGGGCATTATGTATTTGTCTTTTGCCCAGAAAACACAGTGCCCGCGCATGGGTATATTCCTTTCATTACACAGCTCCCAGATTCTGTCTGCTACGGAGTAATCAACAATATTCTCTTCTTTTTCGCAGTCGTACCATTTCAATGCATTTTCATGTACTGCGTAATTAAAGTTTTCGGAAAGGATTTTGAGATACATTGCCCTGTCTTCCTCTGAGAGTGCATTCTCTGCATTCTCCGCTACTTCGTTGGGAATGGCTGTACCGAAGAGGAATTCGTGTCTTATCTGTTCAACCTTTACCTTAGCACCCGGTTCAGCATGAATAATAATTTCACCCATTCGTATTTCTGATATACGGGTGTCAATGGCAGACTGTGTGAGTTTTGCTGAAATGCTATCCTGTGTTGAACCATTATAAGTAACTATTGTAATCAGAATTACAAGTAAACTAATTGACTTTGTTTTCATAATTTATCCTCCTTAATTCTTAGCTTTTATGATTTATCTTCAGGATCCGGATGATCTGTTTTCGAAGTCGTATCATTTTTTGTTCGCAGTTGATTTCCGAAAGGAATCCATAAAACCAACAAATGGATGACGATTCCGGCCATGATAATGAAACTGACTTTTTCATTATATGGAGTACCTTTTAGAACCAGTCCACAGCCGATTAGAACTGCACCCCAGACTATAGCGCTCGCTACAATGAAATACCCTGTTTTGCTTTTTTTCATGATGAATTAAAATTATTATTCCCGGTCCAAGTTAAAAAATAAATCCTACTCTCTTGCATACCAAATGGTATCTTTTGTATTCGTATGTCTATTTCAAAAAAAGTTATTTTATTTGATATTTTATTGGAATTTTCTTTAACAAACTTGTGTAAAATTCGTATACAGTTGTAGAACTTGTACTAATATTTATTTGGGTAAAAACGAATGGAAATACGCAGTATAACAGGGCAGGCAGCACATAGTAAGGGCATTTACCGTGAAGCAATGAGTTTAAAAATGAATGGATGGTATGTTATGGCCGATCATATTCCGGGTTTTAATCCTCCACCTGAATTTGAAGGTTATATACCGGACATCTATGCAATAAAAGAGGAACACTCGTCTATCATAGTTATAGAAACCAGTCTGAATGATAATCAAGAACAGAATGATACCCTCAGGGAATACGTGAGGCATTTTTCAAATATACAATTTTTCGGATGGGTCGTGAATGAAGCCGGTTGCAGGGTACATAAATTTGACTGACCAACAACACTTTGCTATTATACAATCAATCAAATTCGGATGAAGTGAATCATTGGTTAATGACAATTGTATTACCAATAAAAAACAGGGGCCTTTGAGCCCCTGTTTTTTCTCGCACTTTTCATGGTTTTAAACATCCTAACGATTCGAGTGATGCAGAGTAAAATATTTTCATTTGTGCTAAGTTTTTAATTAGTAAAATCGTATCAGTTTATTGGCAAAATACATGCCGGAAGCCCGGGATGTCTGCTTATCAGACCCTGGTAATAATTCTCACTGGTGATACAATCGGGATTGTCCTCCTCTCCGCATGGTATCTCCAGTATTATCCATGCACCTTCTTCTTTATGGATAAGTGCCAGAATATCCTCATATCTGTTTGGACCATTTGCATCCTTAGGATGGGTATGCAACCATGCCCACCCATCATATACTTTCATATAGTTCACAACAAAATTAACTTTTATTTGGTGTATCTTATACATTTTTTCACGCAGAGCATCGAGTATTGCTTTTCTTTCATCCGTACCTCTTGCAGGAGTGTAGGCATCTTTTTCTGCACAATCCTGAGCATGGATAATAAGTGTCGACAAAACTAAGATCAGAACTGCAAGCAATGATTTTGTCTGCATTGTATTTACATTTTTACAAATTCAACTCTGCGGTGGTTAGCTCTTCCTTCCGGGGTATCATTTGAAGCCACCGGAACAGATTCTCCAAAACCTTTTGACGCAAACCTGTCTTTAGCAATGCCCATATTAATATGAGCCGCAGTTAATGGGAATTCCATCACAGTCATATGAGCACCATGCGCCTTCATGATCATCAAAGTTATACGTTGAACTGTATGTTGGTCTTAACGACTCATAGTTTATACAATAAGTTCCAACAACAGTTGTTAACAAATCGCCCTCCCATTCCATGAGTGATAAAATTGATTCATGGTGGCCGTTAATTCCATCCCAGGTATATATAATATTTTGATAACTAACATTCATAATTAATTCGCTTCCACCCCATGGAGTGTAAATAGTACGCCCTTCACCAACAGCATAGAGATATGAAAAAACAGGTTCACCATATACACCTTCATGTGTAGGTGCAAAATATATCATTATCCAAGTCTGAAGGCCATTAAACGTGATTATCCAATCAGAAATAAGATAAAAATCTTCACCGAGCTCTCCATAAAAAACACCATCGTATGTTCCACTTATAAAAGTTTCGAGCGTTACACTTCCTGTAGTGCTTTC
Source organism: Bacteroidales bacterium (assembly GCA_030626465.1). Taxonomy (GTDB): domain Bacteria; phylum Bacteroidota; class Bacteroidia; order Bacteroidales; family UBA10428; genus UBA10428. Next base: position 1,675 of record DAOUOU010000026.1, on the reverse strand, counting down.
CATGGTCTGTTCCACTCTATACATATAGTCACCCTGATCTAACTCCCACGTGCATACAGATATAGTACCAAATTCCTCACATCCTTTGGGATCCCAATTAACTGCTTGAGTCGATTTTAAAGAAGTCCCCAGTAAAATTCCGGGATTTTCTATCATGTCATTGAAGTTCTCAATAACATCTAAAACTGTCTGAAAATTGGTATCAACCTCAGCAAAATCGTACAATTCAGCCTGAATAGGAATGGGTGCAATATCCATAAAAGTCTTTTGATCACCCGATACTTCGGATAATATGTCGATCATAATACTATCGTTATTCCCTGAAGGAATAAGCTCATCATTATTGTCTTTGTCTTTTGAACAACTAAAGAAAAACATAATGAAAACACCAATAAAAACTATTTGAATACGTTTCATGGAATTTCCTCCTTTGGTTTGTTTAAAATATAGTTTTTAAAATGCCATTTCGAACTAACGAAATGTATACTGTTGCTGCAGTTATCTGATGAAGTGCCGGACTAACAAGATGCCTCTTTTTATAATTGTAACTATTCATGCTTCGATAAAATTATATTTTTACAAATTCTACCCTTCGGTTATTTGCCTTGCCCTCGGCCGTGCCATTTGTATCGATTGGTTTGCTCTCTCCAAATCCTTTGCTGCTCAAGCGGTCTTTAGAAATACCCAGATGAACCAAGGTTTTCATAACCGTTTCAGCTCTTTCTTCCGATAACTTCTGGTTAAAGGCATCATCCCCATCACTATCGGTATGCCCATCAACACTGAACTTTAGTTCGGGGTGTTCCGACAATAATTCGTATATTTCATTGATCACACCCATCGATTCTGGTCTGAGGGTAGCTTTACCTATCTCAAACCGTATTCCGTTTGAAACAATCTTCCCATCCTGTAAAATACGATCGTAATATTTTATCCCACCCTCAGCAATTCTGACATTCTTGATGTAAAGCAAATTTTGATCGCTGGCAGAATAGTAATGTATGGAGATACCCATGGGATTGAAATCAAGATGTGGGATATTAATTAGACGGGTATCGTCCATATAGGTTTTCAGCTTTCCATTTGTATGGGCGATGGAAACATGCATCCATCTTCTTTTTTTCAACTCTTTAGAGGGATGATAGCTGGAAGCATTGAATACTCGCATATGATTGTAGGTAACCTGCAATCTATTCTGATCACCACTGGCTCTTTTCTGGTTTTTCCGATCCCAAAAATAGATATCAACTGTGCTCGTATTAATATAAACATCAAACTCTACCGTAAAGACCTCAGGTAAGTAATCGTTTTGTGAATCTTTGATGTAGGGAACTATTGTGGGACTACCACCCCGGAGCATAATGACATTTTCGCCACCAAAATTAGCAACCTCAATATTGCCTTGATTTAAATCCCAGCGTGAAGGAAACTCGCCGTTTTCTTCGTTAACAAGATTATCTTCGAAGATTACTTTATCACCCGGCACAAAATCATATTTGCTCCATGTTAATTTCGGCACTTCATCTTCCTGATCCTGGCCTGAGTTTGCTTTGGTTGCAGAATCTTCTGTTTTTGAACCTGAAGTATTCTGGTCTTTCACTTCCTGATCATTTCCTTTTGAGGCTTCTTTTTCCCCCTCTCCCTTAATTGCATCTTCAACACCTTCTTCTACTGT
>DAOUOU010000054.1 GCA_030626465.1 Bacteroidales bacterium | reverse complement strand
GAATTACCTGTTCTGACTGCTTGGAAACCATATCCTCATAAAACTTTTTGATCTTACCATAATTCATGGACGGATAAATGGTCTGATTAATGGTGAGTTCTGTATCCAAAATAAGTTTGTTTTCCTCCCTGGATATAGTATAAATATACTTTCCTCCATTATTGAGCAATTCAATTCTTTGAGAAGCGGGAAGCTCTTCAACATCATATTCTTCCGGAATTGAAATTATAAATGTCCGTTTAATCTCGTAAGGATGATTATAGTCTATCGGATATCTTCTTTTGTCATTCTTGAACATATTTTCTTCCAGCCGGTCAATCAGAACCGGATTAAAATAAAGCATATCCCCACCTTCTGTAATTTTATCACTGATAAGAACTTCTGCTTCTAATTTTAATGGTTTGAAGATACTGTCTAAATTTGCTATGTTTAGACTGTCTATTTGCAAGCCATCCATTTCCTCTTCCAGCTTTCTCATATATTCCTCTTCACTTGTCTGATCTTTGATCTTTTTACGGTTTTTAAGCGCCGCAAAATTTTTCAGGTTTTGTTGTACTTTGCCAACGAATTCGTGATCCTGATTGATGGAAAACTCACAAAATAGCTCTTCTTTGTATGGAACATCAGAATACAAATCTATCCAATCGAAATTTTCTTCATTAAGTACCAATCCTTTGCCATTTAAAGTGTTTGGTGGCAGTAAATAGTAAGGACAATACGGATCAGTACAATCGAGAGCATACATATCTTCGTCAATCCTGACTGCCACGATTACGTGGTTAAATTGTGAAAGTATTACTAAACCAGGTTTCAACATTCCGTTTGAACGGGTACTCACCAGAACCGGGTTGGCATCCAATCCAAGTCCACGGCATAGCGCCACAAGATTAAGGTTTATGCTGGCCGATGAGCCACCTCCTTCATTGTAAGCCTTTCGGATACCCCCCGACGACCATATTCTGTATCGCTTATCCCATAGCATAGAACTTTTTATATGTTCATAGGCAGCTGACATCTTCTCAAGAGGATCGGAACATGAATTGTTGATGGCTTCTATCTGGGCTTTCAGGTGACCCTTATTATTCAATTGCTTGCCAAAATCAGAATCTTCCATCAATTCCCGGTTAATATCTTTCCACGTTTTGGTATAGTATTTTACCACAGACCAGGGATATTTTGTTGATTTCAGCTCAAATTCAACTGCTGAAAGATAATCGTAAACAGTAGTAATGTAAGGTTCATTAATGAAGGCAGGTACATTTTCTGCTGTATAGGTCCAGTGAGTTACCTGTGCTTCAAAGCTAACAATGCTTCCGCTTTCTCTTCCTCCTGCAGGATCGATGGTTGCAGATTTTGTATACTGGAAAGTCTTGGTATGCGTCTCAGAGTCCTTTCTTACAGGTACATAACCGCTAACCCAGTTTTTATAATAAAAATATTCAGGCATAAACACATGGTATTCAGATCTTCTGGTTGGAATGCTAGACTGAAAATACCATGAATTTAAATTGAAAACAAATGGTGAAACTGTTCTGTATTCAACCTCTATAACAGAACCCACTTTCACATTTGGTAGCGAGAATTTAACCTGTTTATGATTTTTATCGATTTTTTCGCGGTAAATATCTTTCCGCCCCAGTTTATATTTTACAATTTTTCCATTTTCCAGGTTATACGTGCATGCTTTTAAACCACTCAGGTCTTCATCTTTTCCACTATTGCTCTCATACAATATTATATTGAAATCTGCTCTGTCCAGCTCATCCTTGTCGAGTATTTTTATTCTGATATGCGTTGAAAATGTCAGAAAAAATCCTTCATCTTCAGAGATATCAAAATTTGTTACACCGAAATCACCTAAAATAACAGCTCCGGCAGAAGTGTCTATGGCGTATGAAGTCATCTCGAGTTCTTCGATAGGTATTTTACCGAATTTCATGAAAGGCTTTTGAGCAAAAATATTGCTGAAAAAGATAATAAATGCCAGTAACGAAAGAGTCAATTTAAATCTCATTATTAGATTATTTTTAATTTAACTGTATGTAAGTAAACCTAATAAACGAAATTTCAATCAATACGTTCCAAAAAATAATCAACAATTAATTATTCATAATAATTCTAAATAAAAAGCCGGCAGCTAAAACTGCCGGCAATATTTTTTCAACTTTTCAAATGTCGATATCAGAATAAAAAGCCAATACTGAAAATTATCTGGTTTAGCCTCTGGTCAAAGTTGAAATCTTCACCGCCAATAGTGACACCATCACCTAATTTACTAAGATTCCCTTCATATTTTACATCCAGTAAAAGTGATCCCAGTTCCAGACCTATTCCTGCCTGATATCCAATGGTTAAACCTTTATAAGCCAGTTCTATGCCATTTTCTTCAAGCAGATCTGATTTTGAATTTAATATCACACTGGCTACCGGACCTGCCTGCAATTTTAAAGGCCCTAATTTCACTCCGGCCATTATCGGAAGATCAAGCTTATTAAAAGATTGTTTGCCTATTGTTTTAATATCATCCGCAACATCGTAAAGCGAAATATCTGTCCTTGCAGTTGTGAACAATAATTCGGGTTGAACGAATACCATGGCAAATTTTATCTGAGAGATGACTCCAAAATGGAATCCGACCTGACTACTCTTATAATCCAATCTATAATCGGGATTATCAAATCCCTCAAGTTTCACATTGCTGGAATTTATACCACCACGGATACCGAATTTAATTTGAGCCTGTGTTGGTATGTATAATAATGCAAGGATAACTATAAAAGCAATTCTCTTATTTTTCATACTAGTAGTTTTTTGGTTTGAATTGTTTCATAATAATAGACAAGAATCATAACTATTGGTTGCAGTAAAACTAGTCCATATGCATGAATTATATGAAACTAATAACGAAAAAAACAGTCGTAAAATATGCATAATTTAGAATCATATTTCATTTTTCAGCTTCTATTCATCATAAAATTTTGTAAATCTGATCTTTAGTGAACTGAATCTAACAAATGTTAAAAATTCATTCTTTTCAAATTCACCATGAACAAACAGAAGAAAAAATATGTTAAATGGAAAGTAACATGAAATTACATATTTTTGCGGTTCATTTAATTTAAAGATTATGATAGTTGCGAAAGACAGGATTATATCTCTTACATACGAATTAAGACTTGGCAGCTTACAAGGAGAGACTGTTGAAACACTTAACGAAGATTCTCCACTGACTTTTCTATTCGGTTCAGATAATTTATTTCCGAAATTTGAAGAAAATATTACAGGCTTACGAATGGGTGATAATTTCGACTTCAATTTGAAAGCAAAAGATGCTTATGGAGAGATAAATAAAGAGGCCATTGTACAGGTTCCCATCTCAGCATTTGAGATAGAAGGCAAAGTTGACAATAAAATGCTTCAAACAAGCAATAAAATTCCCATGCAGGATACCTCAGGAAACAAATTGACCGGGATTGTAAAAGAAATAAAGGATAATACAGTTAAAATGGACTTCAATCATCCCATGGCCGGAAATCACCTCTTTTTTAAAGGAAAGATTACCGAAGTACGAGAAGCCAATCAGGAGGAATTACATCATGGTCATGCACACTATCCTGGAAGTTGCGAAGGTTGTTCAGATTGCGGAGATGAAGGAGGGCATTGCTAATTAATGAAAACACTGGAATTCCTGTATTCTGAAATTATCTCCGGAATACATGAATTTTATTTTATTTCGAATTCATCTGCGTCTTCCAAAACCGGAAAACTCTTTCTATAGTTTCTTACTTCAGACAAATCGAGGTTTGAAGTAAAAACCACTTCCCTGCTATTAATTTTATGCAGTACTTCACCCTTTGGGGAAACAACCTGCGAATTTCCACAATACTGAATTCCTCTTCCATCTTTTCCTGTGCGGTTCACACCCACAACAAAACATTGATTTTCAATAGCCCTGGCTCTTAATAAAACTTCCCATGCACTGTTTCGGGCTGCAGGCCAATTCGCTATATATATGAGCAAATCATATTTTGCATTGTTGTTACGACTCCAAACAGGAAAACGAAGATCATAACAGATGAGCGGCAATATGTTCCACGATTTATATTCGATTATTCTCCTTTCAGAGCCATAAGTATAATGCTTGTGTTCATCTCCCATGGTAAAAAGATGTCTTTTATCATAATATTGATGAACTCCTTCGGGACTGAAAAAATGCAGGCGATTAAAGAACCGCCCATTCATCTTATCCGGATGACTTCCTATTACCGCACATTTAAACTTTTCTGCAAGGTTTGTCAGCCACTTATGTACAGACTTATGCTCATCTTCACTAAATAATTCGGGTTGCATGGTAAAACCAGTAGCAAACATCTCTGGCAAAACAATTATATCAACAGGCCATTCTACTTTATCAAGGATCTTTTGAATCTTAGAAAGATTCTTATCAATCGCATGCCATTCTATATCAAACTGTATCAATATAAGTTTTAGCATCTCGCTCATCGGTTTTCGATTATCTTTTTGGAGTCAGCATTTTAGTGATTTTAACAACCAGATCTTCCGGCTCAAAAGGTTTTACAATATAGTCATTTGCACCGGCTGTGTATGCCTTCTGAATTGCCTCATCCAGATGACTTCGGCTTAGAATCAGTATAGGAGTATCGATATGAAGACTATCACGTACAATTTCAACTACCTCAAAACCGCTCTTTCTGGGCATAAACAAATCCAGAATTAATAAATCAAATTCTTCGTTTTGGATCACATCTAAGGCTTCCTTTCCGTCATCAACTGTGGTTACTTCATAGCCCATACGAACCAGAGTATAGACTACAACGTTTTGCATCATCGCATCATCTTCAGCATATAATATTTTCATATACTAAAAATTAAAATCCCGGTTAAAATCTTCGATAAGTTCCTCAATTTTCGTATTAACGCTATCAATTAATGCCGGAACTTCCTCAAGATTTTCATTCTTTTTTGTGAATTCTTCTATTTTTAACAGATCTTCTTCCAATATCTTAGCCCCCAAAAATGAAACACCTGGAATAAATCTATGGGTCTCCTTGCTTAATGCATCAATTGCATTATCCTTAAGACAATCCCTCACTTTAATCAGGTATTCCGGAGCTGTTTCTTTGAATGTATTTATCATTTCACGTATAAAATTTTGATCTCCACCTGAAATCTTATTTAAAAAAGACAAATCATATATTTTCTTATCCGACATATTCCTGATATAAACAATTATATATGCAAAAATGGTAAAAAAACTCACTTTCGCACAAATTCATAGCAACGGGTTATTGACAATATTAGATTGTGGCTTAATTTTTGGATTAGTGTATACGAAGTAGTATTTTCGCACTTTTAATTTAAGTGACTGATAACTATTGTACTTGGAAATACAAATACTATGAAACCGAATTATTTTAAATTATTCATTGTTCTTAACGGAATCTTTCTTTTCAACACTTCATTTTTGTTTGCTCAACGATCCAAAATCATTGAAAATCCAAAATACGGAACTGATAGTGCTGCTCGTATGGAATGTGCCAGCAATCTTTCAATTATGAATCAATATGTAAAGATTAAAACCTATGAGTATGCATATGATTCCTGGAGGTATTGTTTTTTCAATTGTCCGCAGGCCAGCAAGAACATTTATATCCATGGAGCAAAAATCCTTAAATACAGGATCGAGAATGAAACTACCAAAGAGATGAAGGAAGCCTTTGTTGATACGCTTATGATGCTTTATGATCAGAGAATAGAATATTTCAAACAACCCGGATACGTATACGGTATCAAGGGAATTGATTTAATTCGGTATCGAAATACAGAAATCGAAGAAGCATACGGTTATCTTGAAAAATCAGTAAACTTAAGAGAAGAGAAAGTAGATGAATCAGTTGCTGTAACATTCATAACCGCAACATACAAACTCTATCAGGAAAATAAACTCGGTGCAGATGTAATGATTGGTAACTATGTTTTAATTATGGATCTGCTGAATGAAAAAATCCAGAGTGGTGATGAAGATCCAAAATTACCACAAGCAATTGAGAGTATTGAAAAAATATTCGCCGAAAGCGGTGCTGCAGATTGTGAATCACTTATTGAAATATTCACTGCAAAATTTGGAGCTGATTCTGAGAATGTTGATTTATTAAAGAAAACAACATCTCTCCTTGCCGAAACCGGATGCGAAGGATCAGATCTGTATGCCAAAACCGCAGAAGCGCTTTATAGGCTCGAACCTTCGGCCGAATCAGCTGCCAAACTCGGTCCTACCTTTGTGGCCCGCAAGGAATACACGAAAGCAAGTAATTATTATAAAAAAGCAATTGAACAGGAAACTGATACTGATAAAAAAGCGTATTATTATTATAACCTTGGCAAAATTGCATTTCAGCAAAATGATTATCCTTCAACACGCCAGCATTGTTTATCAGCAATAAATTTAAAGAGTAATTACGGTGAAGCTTATATACTGATTGGAACAGCATACATAGCAAGCAGCAGTAGTTGCGGTTCTGATTTCGAAAAACAAACAGTTTACTGGGCAGCTGTTGATAAATTCACAAAAGCAAAAACAGTTGATCCGTCAGTAAAAGGGATTGCTGATGGACAAATCAAAGCCTATTCCAAAAGTTTTCCAAACAATGAGGTCACGTTCTTTAATGGTTACACCGATGGCGATACTTATAAAGTAGGCTGCTGGATAAACGAGAGTACTATTGTCAGGACAACAAAATAAACAAGGGCTCATCATCCACTATAAATATCTTTGCGTCAATAGGATTTAATTTACGTTAATTACACCAACTGTAAAAATACATGTGACTAATAAGGATAGCGTTAAGAAAAAATTATTATCGTGAGGATTAAATTTAATTCCAAATTAAGAAACTTATAAGGTTAAATTAATATTGAAATATTATTATCTTTCCAGCCAAATTTATCTTTATGCCCTGAAAACGATAGATTATGGACAAGGTTTTTCTACTCATTGTAATTGTTCTTTTTATACTTGCGATATCCGATTTAATTGTAGGCGTAAGTAATGATGCTGTCAATTTTCTGAATTCTGCAATTGGCGCAAAGGTAGCTCCTCTTCGTATTTTATTAATTGTTGCTGCAGCGGGTATTCTTTGTGGTGTAACTTTTTCGAGCGGCATGATGGAAGTAGCAAGAAAAGGGATATTCTATCCGGGCTCATTCAATTTTACCAACATCATGATCATCTTTCTTGCAGTGATGTTAACTGATGTCATACTGCTTGATCTGTTCAATACTTTCGCATTGCCTACTTCTACGACAGTTTCAATTGTTTTCGAACTACTCGGAGCTGCCGTAGGTATGTCTGTACTGGTAATTATGCAGAAAGGGGAAGAATTGGGTACGATGAGCAGTTATATCAATTCGGGCAAAGCACTGGCCATTATCTCAGGTATTCTTTTATCTATTATAGTTGCCTTCACAGTGGGAGCAATAATTCAATACATTTCCCGACTAATTTTTACATTCAACTATAATAAGACCATCAAATATTTTGGAGCCCTATGGGGCGGTATTGCTATTACTTCAATCACTTATTTCATTCTTATTAAAGGAGCCAAGGGTGCATCCTTTATGACCGAGGAAAGTGTAAGCTGGATCAAATCACATACACTGCTTATTCTGAGTGCCAGCCTCATATTCTGGTCAATTATTCTTCAATTGTTTCTCTGGGCATTTAAGTTTAATATCTTAAAATTCGTTGTGTTAACGGGAACATTTGCCCTGGCAATGGCTTTTGCAGGCAATGACCTGGTAAATTTCATCGGAGTACCTTTGGCTGGATTCGAATCATTCAGAATTTTTTCTGCCTCTGACGGGGCAAATCCAGATGGTTTACTGATGTCATCACTTGCAGGTAAGGTAAAGACTCCAACTTTTTATCTTCTTATTGCAGGGCTTATTATGGTTATTACTCTTTGGTTAAGCCGGAAAGCTAAATCAGTAGTAAAAACAACTCTTAGTTTAAGTGATCAGGACGTGGTTGATGAGCGGTTTGAATCAAGTCTGATCGCCAGATCACTTGTCAGGCAGGCAGTGCATCTCAATAAGGCTGTTCAAAAGATACTGCCTGATTCTTTTTTAAAAAGGATTGAAAAAAGGTTTGATCCATCACATTTTAAAAAGTATGTAAAACAAAATCCCGGAGTATCTTTCGACATGCTACGGGCATCTATTAATCTGGTGGTTGCCAGCATATTGATTGCATTTGCAACATCTCTTAAATTGCCTTTATCAACCACCTATGTTACATTTATGGTCGCCATGGGTACATCCCTTGCTGACGGGGCATGGGGCCGCGAAAGTGCAGTTTATAGGATTACTGGTGTAGTGACAGTTGTTGGTGGCTGGTTTTTTACAGCCTTTAGTGCTTTTACCGTATCACTACTGATTGCACTGATTCTAAAATGGACTCATTTGTATGGTCTCTTTGCTTTGATTCCACTTGCTGTATTTCTTATCATAAAAACACATTCTATTCATTCCAGGAAATTGGAACAGGAAGCTAATGCTCTTGAAAAATCTAGAGTTTCATCTCTTGATGGTGATAGTATTTATAAAACGTGCTCGGAAAATGTTTCCAGCATCTTGTTGGCAGCTTCAAAAATATATAGCCGATCCATTGAATTTCTTATTAAAGAAAAAAGGAAAAAACTCAAGGAGAATATTAAGGAAGTAAAACAACTGAACAAAGACGCCAAAACTTTGAAAAAGGAAATTCCAAAAACTCTTCAAAGACTTATTGAGGAATCATTCGAAAGTAGTCATAATTATATCGAGATCATAGATTATTTGCGCGAAATGATGCACAGCATATCTTTTATTGTTAATCCCATTTACGAGCATGTAGACAATAATCATGCTCCGCTTACAACCTTCCAGTCTGTAAATCTGACCGAGATGAGCAAGGTGCTGAAAAATTATGTGACCGATAGTGTTAGTGTTATTTCAAGCTCTGATTTTTCAAATTCTGAAAAATTGATCGATAAAGCTTTGGAATTGAACGAAAGGATAACCAAGATCAGAAAAAAACAATTGAAACTCCTTAAGAAAGAGCCGGGAAGTACACGCACCAATATGTTGTTTATGGATATTCTGAATGAAACAAAGAACTACATATTGTTTATGAACAATATCTTTAAATCATTTCGCGACCTTGCCAAGAGCAATCAACTGGTTACCCTTAAAAGCATACTATAGAACTGATGAAAAGGCCGGTAAGAAGATCCGGCTTTTTTTACTCTGTAAATTGACGCCATTTCTTCTCTTTTTCAGAACCGGTATTTAAGTTTAAAAGCAACAATTTTTATTTATATTTTCGGACAGAATATTAAAAATTTATTTATCAGCAGATTGTAAAAACTATAGGACAACTGGTTCAAATTTCGACTCTTAAACGAATCTAAGCAAACACTTAATTATTATGAAAGCAAAACCAAATACTATTATTCTGAAAAAGCTTTTTCTTTTCATTTTACCCTTTCTTTTGCTAAACCTTAATCTTTTGGCCCAGGAAGAAACAGAAGTGGATTTTAAACCAAGTGGGCAAGCCTTTGGTAAGGTTTTCTGGAATTATAATTATAAGCTATCCGGAGATGCCAATAAAAAAAGTTCCTTTGCTTTACAACGTGCTTACCTCGGATATAAATACCAGTTTAGTGAAAATATTTCCGCAAAAATTACTCTTGATGGTGCAAGGTTTAATGATGATACCGAAGGAATTGGATTTACTGTTATCTTGAAGCATGCTCAGTTAGACTGGAAGGTTGCTGAGCCTGTAAAACTATCATTAGGTCTGATTGGCTTGAATCAATTTAGCGATCAGGAAAAGTTTTGGGGATATCGATATATCTATAAATCATTTCAGGATGAATTTGCACTGGGAACCAGTGCCGATCTTGGTGCAAATGCGGAAATAACATTGCACAAATCCTTAAAGCTTAATGTATTCATGTTAAATGGAGAGGGTTATACCAGGCTACAAGATGATTTCGGCATGCACAAATTTGGTGGCAACCTGGTTTACAAGCCTGTAAAAGGCGTCCTTTTAAAAACATATTATAGTGCCAATTCGAAAAAGTATGATAAATATGAAAACGACTCAATAATTGCGGATACATCTACTATCCAGAATATTTCTTTTTTTGCCGGATACAGGAATAAAAAATTCAATATCGGAGTTGAGTACAATCTCCAGTTTAATGGTACCAAATATTATGTTGCATCTCAGGATCATCATCTTTCAGGTTTTACAATCTATGGCACATACATCATCAGTAATAAATTTGAAGTTTTTGGAAACTTCATTGATTTCAGATCAAATAAGCTTGAAGGGGAGAATAACACATGGAACTATGATGAGGATGGAAACTTACTATTAGTAGGTATGCAATATTCACCGGTCAAAGGAATTAAAATGGCACTTAATTACAGGACATGGTTACACGCTAATACAGAAATAAACACAAAATCGCTTATTTATTTGAACTTCGAATTTAGTTTTTAGTCTATGCAATTTGAAAGATTACGAAACACCCTTGGGTTCTAAAGATTAAAAGGAATGATATCCTTAGGTGGTGTTCCTCGATATGGAAACGAATTTGTGGAAAACGGGGATACCTGGATATACTATTTACCAGATGGTCCTAACACAACTAACTCCTGGTACATATATCAGTCTGAGAAATATGGGACTGATGGGAACTTCTAATAAGAATAATTTTCAATCCTGGAATCAGGATAAGCAATTAGGCTTTCTTGTGAAGTTGAATCGTCCTCCGAACTGGCTTCTGCTCCTGAAACAAGTCCAACATTACTTCTCATATAGGCCTCAAAGGTAACTTTCATGGAATCCAGGCTATAGGTCATCATCATATTTCTGAAATCTAAATTCCCGGCAGAAAAATTGACTTCGAGAAATTTTTTGATCATAGCATGATTAATAACCACATCAGGAGCCTTAGTTTTTACATTCTGCGAAGTGTCAGGTAAGATTATCGAGGATATTGCAATGCCTGTTTGACTTTTTGAAGAGTTCGTCCCCAGTAATAGAAGAAAAACTATGGAAAAAATGGAAATAATCCGGAACAATTTGTTCCTGTTCTGAGATAGTGAAAGAATACAACTTTTCATAGTCAGTAGTTTTGTGAATAATGCAATATGACAAAGAGCTCATTTTGATCTATGAAAGAGGAGATTTTGTGGATGAAATACTCTTTTATATACGTAAATAAATAAGGAAAGTTGCAATTATCAGGTAACGAATGGTTTGCATATTGAAGAATATACTAATCTAAAAATGATAGATTTTAGTTTGTATTATTTAATTTCTCAAAAAACTGCGTTTTATCATTCTTTTTTTGCATAAAAATTCAAAACTTGCGTATTAAAATACATTTTATATTAAACCATTTATACAATAAACTATGACTAGCCAGGATTTCATTCAAAAAGAAGACAAGTTTGGAGCACATAATTACCACCCTTTGCCAGTTGTTCTCTCAAGAGGGGAAGGAATTTATGTATGGGACGTGGAAGGTAAAAAATATTTTGACTTTCTATCGGCATATTCAGCAGTAAATCAAGGACATTGCCATCCAAAAATCGTTAAGGCAATGGTTGATCAGGCAAATATACTTGCACTAACCTCGAGAGCATTCTATAATGATTGTCTGGGAGAATTTGAAGAATACATTACCAAATATTTCGGTTACGATAAAGTATTGCCCATGAATACCGGTGTCGAAGGTGATGAAACAGCCCTCAAACTCTGCAGAAAGTGGGCTTACGAGAAGAAAGGAATACCGGAAAACCAGGCTAAAATTATTGTATGTGAAGGGAACTTTCACGGGCGTACCATAACCATCATATCAATGTCGACAGATCCCGATTCTTACAAAGGATTTGGTCCATATACTCCGGGGTTCGTCATTATACCTTACAACGATATCGAAGCCCTGCGGAAAAAACTGGAAGATTCTAATATAGCCGGTTTCCTTGTTGAGCCTATACAAGGTGAGGCAGGTGTTTATGTTCCGGCTGATGGGTTTCTTAGCGCAGCATACGATCTGTGCAAAGAAAAAAATGTACTGTTCATTGCAGACGAGGTCCAGACCGGATTGGCACGAACCGGCAAAATGATTGCCTGTGAACATGAAAATGTACGTCCTGACATACTGATCCTGGGCAAGGCATTATCAGGTGGTATGTATCCGGTTTCAGCAGTGCTGGCCGACGATGATATTATGCTATGTATTCGTCCCGGAGAACACGGGTCCACTTATGGGGGAAATCCTGTCGCGGCAAAAGTTGGAATTGCTGCTCTTGAAGTATTGAAAGAGGAAAAACTCGCTGAGAATTCAGAGAAACTGGGAAAAGTATTCAGAGCAGAAATACAAAAACTTGTCGATCAATATGAGATGGTTGATCTGGTGCGTGGAAAAGGATTGTTGAATGCGATAGCAATCCGCCCCAAACAAAGAAAAACAGCATGGGATGTATGTGTAGCAATGAAAGAAAACGGACTCATCGCCAAACCAACCCACGAACATATCATTCGATTTGCACCTCCCCTGGTAATTTCTGAACAACAATTAATGGAGGCTATAAAAATTATTACGAAAACAATGAAACAATTTATCTAGGAATTAAGTAAAAACGATAGAAAAGGATTGCAAGTTTCAGCAATCCTTTTTTTGTGTGTGGAAAAGATTATTCGATCTAAGGCTAATTTTTGCTATTTTTAATTTAGTATAATCAAGAGGTATGAGCTTTAAAGTACTTGTAGTTGACGACAACATTCATAATAGCAAGTTGATTGAGGGGATTTTACACTCGGAGAAAAGCAAATACGATGTTTTCTTTGCCGAGGATGGTATGCAGGGTTTTGAAAAAGCTCGCAAACTTCAACCCGATCTGATATTAATGGATATCAGAATGCCTCAAATGTCTGGTCTGGATAGCCTTAAGTTATTGCAGGAAGACAAAGACCTGAAGGAAATTCCTGTAATATTTATTACCGCCTACAAAACAGATGAGAATTTTGGAGAGGCTTTTAAATTCGGAGCATTCGACTTTATTTCCAAGCCCATTGATATCAATGAACTGAGATCCAGAGTAAATAAAGCACTCAGTATTGGTCAGACTCTTCAGAGAATCCGTGCAAAAATCAATCTGTACGAGAAAGAACGGCAACTGTTAGAAGAAAAGGCCACAATCACAGAAAATGCTCCAAATGCTTTCATTATTATTGATTCAAAGGGAAATCTTGAGTGGGTGAATGAGGGATTTGAGAGATTGCATGAAATCTCATTCGTCGAGTTTAAAAAGCAATTTGGTAATAACATATATGAGATAAAGACATTTAAGGACTTTACCCGGGAAGCCCGTCGTTGTTTTCAGACAAAAACTCCTTCAAGCGTTGAAACCCGTCAGAACCTGCCTAATGGAAAAAAATGGTTTCAGACTTTTTTCACACCTCAACTGGATGCAACCGGGAATGTTCATAAGCTGATTGCCGTTGAATCGGACATAACCCCTATAATGATGAAGGAGGAAGAGCTTTTCAAGCAAAATCGTCGCATGTTAGCAATTACCGAACGATTAGAACAGGCTAATTCCCTGCTTGAATCGCAAAAAGAAGAAATCGAAGAACAAAAAAGTCTTATTGAAGATGAGCAGGAAAAATCTGAGCGTTTACTTCTTAATATACTCCCGTTTGAGGTGGCACGACAACTCAAATCGAAAGGAAAAGCCGGTACGCGTTATTACAGACATGTTACAGTAGTATTTACTGATTTCAAAGATTTTTCAAAGAACACCAAGAAGCTGGAGCCAAAAGATCTTGTAGCTATTCTTGATGATTACTTTGCAAAGTTTGATGAGATCACAGGTAAGCATTACCTGGAGAAAATCAAAACAATAGGTGATGCATACATGTGTGCAGGTGGATTACCGCTTCGAAACAAATCAAATCCGGTTGATGCGGTGCTTGCAGGTTTAGAGATTATGGATTATATGCAAAAACTTAAAAAGAATGGGAAACAGGGTATTCCTTATTGGGACCTCAGAATTGGCATTCATACCGGGCCTGTTGTTGCGGGAGTTGTTGGTCGTAAAAAATTTGCGTACGATATCTGGAGTGAAACCGTCAATGCCGCCGCACGAATGGAAAACCTGGGTAAGTTAAATAAGGTAAATATTTCGGAAGTAACATATGAATATGTCAAAGACTACTTTGATTGTGCCCACAGAGGCAAGATCGAAGCAAAAAATGTGGGGAAAATAAACATGTATTACGTGGAGCGAATAAAAAGCAAATTTTCTGCTGATAAAAAAGGTATACGTCCGAATGAAGAATTCATAAAACTGGTGAATAAGCTTTGACAGGAAGGAAGACGGAAGTCAGAAGACGGAAGACCGAAGTCGGAAGTCGGAAGTCAGAAGACGGAAGACCGAAGACGGAAGTCAGAAGACGGAAGTCGGGAGTAGTGAGTAGTGAGTCGGAAGACCGAAGTATGATGAACTGGAGAACTGAGTAACTGGTGAAATGACGAATAACGATTTATTAACTTCATTTAATCAGTTCACCGATTGACCAGTTCATCAGTTATCAATCGAGCTCCCCTACTGGTTTCGGTTCCTAATTCTTAATTTTTCATTTTTCATTTTTAACTTACAATCTAACAGGGATTCCTCTGTCCTTTAAATATTGTTTTAATTGCGGAACTGAAATTTCTTTAAAGTGGAATATACTGGCGGCAAGGCCCGCATCTGCTTTTCCTTTCGTGAAAACCTCGGCATAATGCTCCATATTTCCTGCACCTCCCGATGCAATTACAGGAATTGTAAGCAATTCGGATATTTTTGCCAGGGCCTCACATGCAAATCCATTCTTGGTTCCATCATGATTCATGGAGGTAAATAATATTTCTCCTGCACCACGATCTTCAGATTCTTTTGCCCATGAAAACAGGGTGCTGATGAGTTGGTATTTCTCGATATTACTGCTTCTCATGAGGGTAGAAAAACTTTCGTCAAACTGGTTAAAAGAATTGCTCACAAGTTAAATATTCCTTTTACTGTTG
>DAOUOU010000047.1 GCA_030626465.1 Bacteroidales bacterium | reverse complement strand
TAGCATGACATCAAAAGATATGCGTGATGAATATGGCAACAGACCCTTTGAAATGTCGCAGCAATACAAAGGCGTTGCAGATTTTGATCGTATTATTCCCGAATACTTCCAAAGCCTGGATAAGAAGATGCACTATTTTTCGGATCAGGGATTTGTTCCTCTTCTCGAAACTGTACGAAGAGATAATTGTCCGGCGTGGAAAGCATATTTTGACTTCAATGAATCCTATGCACGCTATGTTCAATACCTGGTTTCAAGGTACGGAGCATACAATATTTTCTTTAGCGGAATTCATCTAGACTGGATACCAAAGGAGTACAGCCTTACGGCGGATGAATTTAATGAGGCCCTCACCTATCATTTTAACAAATACGGCTCCTTGCCTTTCGGACAGCCTCATACTACATTGATTAATAACTCAACCTATACCCAATTTGGTCATGATGGAGATTGTCCGTGGCTGACCATGCATAGTGTAGGGAACAAACCACGTGATCATCGTGTATCGATGGCGTTGGAAACTCTATTTACCCTCGAGCCAGCTTACCCTGCTATTAATTTTGAGCCCTATTATACGGGGTGGAACCACGAAATAAACATGCCAAACGGCGAACGCCCGCCTGCAAATTCTGCACGCGATAACTATTTTTCGCGCGCACAAATGTATGGTTCAGTCCTTTCGGGCGGACTATCAGGTCATGTGCATGGAACCGCTGCATACGATATTACCACAACAGGAGAACCTGCCGGCATGCGGCCTCACTTCTGGGATGCCTTGAAATATGAATCAGGTGGATACATGCGGCATATTGGTGCATTTATTTTATCTGAGGGGAATAAATATCAGACATTACAGATTGGCTCTCACGATATCCATCCTCAAAAAGCTCCCGGAAGTCCCGATAAAGGTTTGGACGGATGGTCCTATATGATGCGGGCTCCCGAAAAAGATTTTGCCTTACTTTATTTCGAGAATCAATCGGTTTTGCCTGAAATAAGTGGATTTATTCCCAATACATCATATTCATTACAGTGGTTCAATCCTGCTAAAGGTGAATGGAAAGAGCCTGTTGTCATTCAAACGGATGAAAGTGGAACATTGGTGATACCTGCTTTCCCCGACCAAAGAAACCCGGCTGTTAAGGATTGGGCTGCTAAAATTATTGAAAAGCAGTAGAGTTGATTTAAATGCATTTAACATGTAATTAATTAAATAATATAAGCCAAGTTAACTTCTTAATTATATGCCATTTATAAACTAATTAAAAAAACTGTTATGAAGAAATATGCATTGGTTCTATTTTTTATTGTATCTGTTGCCGGTTATTCGCAGGAAGAAATACCGGAGGTTTATGCTGTGACATCACAATTTGAAAGAATTGAAATTGTTCGAATGCGAACCGGTACCGATTTATTAGAAGGATTGAAAACGGTTGCATCGGAGAAAAATATTAAAAATGGGGTGATTTTATCGGGTATTGGCTCTGTAACCGACTATCATTACCACGTGGTAAGTGATAAGAATTTACCCCCTGCCAATAAATACACCAAAGCTTCCGTCCCCATGGATTTGATTGCTGTACAGGGGTATATTTTTAACGGCAGGATTCATGCTCATATTACCTTATCGGATGAAAACAGCGTTGCAGGGGGGCATTTGGAACCAGGGACAAAAGCGCTTACTTTTTTTATACTGACCATTGGTGTTTTACCTGATGAACTTGATATTGAAAACTTTGATACATATACACAGTAGAACAACTTCTTTGTGGCCATGTGTATTCTTAATGGCTGTAAAAAAGTGTTTCATTTAATATTCGATAGGGTTATTTTCTGGCTGATTTCCTGGTATCCAGACCTGGCATCAACAACACAGATATACACGCCTGCAGGAAGAGATACTTCAATGCTTAATTAAATATTTTCTTTAAATAAGATTATTTAACTAGTTAATATACTGAGATTTGTAAATTAATTTCTTCCGTTGCACTTAACATTTCTCTGTGTTCTATCCGGAAAACTAATCGGAAAGTTTTGAATCATCACAGTATTACAGGTTAATATCGTACAGGCACTTTTATTCATCGGTTGTAAAGGGTGATGCCGGCAGACCTTCTTTGTTGTACAGATTAGCTCTTATGGGATTATCCGCCCAGGCATAACGTACGGTAACAGGTTTATCTATCTTATCACTCCATACTATTACTTTGTTCCCATCAATTTTAGCATTGGCCCATATATACATGCCATTGCTTCCTGCTATGGCAAAATGTTTCAGCGTGCCCCCGTTTTTTATAACCAATCCGCTACCCGTATGGTTGAATGACAATATTATTCTGTTTCCATCGATTTCCATCGATTTAAAAAGTGGGCCGGAACATGTGATGTTTTCTTCTCCATACGCCACCTCTTGTGCGACCAGGGCCAGACGCTTTCCAGCATCTTTCTTATTCAGCGGGTGAATGTCGTTCCATTCACCAATATCAATAGTTATCGCCATTCCTGTATTTTTCAGCTGAAGACTATTCAGTTGCACCTGTCTGAATTCTGCCCAATTACTCTCCTCTGGATTTTCACATGGCTGCATGTAATTAGGAAGCTGAACGTATAGAAACGGGAAATCGCCCTGCTCCCATTTTCCCCTCCAATCATTGACCAGAGCCGGAAAGAGATCAGCATACTCTTTTGGATTGTGCGTATTGGATTCTCCCTGGTACCAAAGTATACCTTTCATAGAATAGTTCAATAACGGAGATATCATTGCGTTGTATAATCCCATAGGTTTCCACCTGATAAAGGTTTGAGAATAGAGTTGTGGTGTTGACACGCCTAACTTGTATTTCCATTCTCCACTTAGTTCAATTTTTTCTCCCCCTGCAATAATTTCGTAGGATTTATCCAAAACAAATCCTCCCCGGCCAATATTGCTTATCATACGGATTACTATCGTGTTTTTACCACCTTTAAGAAGATCTGCCGGAATTTCATACCGCCGCGGGGGGTATTGGTAGCTTGTTGATCCTACAAATCTTCCGTTCACAAATACTGAATCGGCATCGACAATACGACCCAGATTGAGTCTTGCCGCTTTGCCTTGCATTGATTCGGGGATATTTATATCTTTTCGAAACCAAACCACACCATTGACAGAATCCAGTTCCGTCTCGGCCCAATAACCGGGAACATCCATTTCAGACCAATCGGAAACATCAAGATTCGGACTGTACCAGGGCATATCAGGATTTTTATATCCTGCATCATTCACCCACGATTCCCTGTACCATTGGTCACTTCTGGCTTTGTCATCAGCCTGGATTTTAGCAATTAGGCTATCGTTCCTGAATCTTATAGCCTCCGCATGGTGATCAGGAAATTCCTTAAGAGCCTCCTCACTTAACCAGGCCTCTATTGGCGATCCGCCCAGACTGGAATTAATTAAACCAATGGGTATCTCATATTTTTTGTATAGCTCTTTCGCAAAGAAATAGGCTACAGCAGAGATAGATGGAGCGGTTTGTGGATTAACAAATTGCCAGCTTCCGTATTCAAAATCTGCCTGAGGAGCCTTAAAATCGTATTTTTTTGGGACTGAAAAATATCTTATGTGTTTATTTTCCGATTGCGCTATTTCATTGGGGTATAAAGGTTCAACACGTTTCAGCGAAATTTCCATATTTGACTGACCCGAGCAAATCCAAACATCACCGATCAGGATATCGTTAAGGCTTATTGAATCATTACCTTTAATTTGCATGGTATAAGGCCCACCAGCTATTTGCGGTGACAATTCTATTGACCAATTACCATCCGAATCAGTTACAGCGGAGTAATCATTCTGTTTAAACTTAATCAGGATTACTTCTCCGGGTGATGCCCATCCCCAGATCTTTATCGTAACATCCCTTTGCAGGACCATCCCATCACTAATTAGTCGGGGTAACTTAACCTGTGCGCATATATTGTAAGATATTAGTAAGACCCCAATCAACTGTAATCCGCGTTTTAATGATAACTTCCAATGCATATTATAAATTTTTATATTCTACTATTAAATTATTGATAAAAATCGAATTTTCTCAAGCATGACATTATTCATTATTAATTGTTTAATCCAAGTACGAGCCTTCGCAAAGATTTATTCACCAATTTTTTATACAATAAGCACCATGTTAAATAGCTGTATTTAAAATATAACTAGTGCTTCTGCCCCCGGCTAGCTCTTTAAGTAGTATATCTTTTTCCATTAGATCCTGTATATCCCGTAAGGCTGTATCCTGCGAGCATTTGGTAATTTTAGCCCATATTGAGGTGTTTAGTTTGCCAAAAAAGGCATCCAACATTTTATTGATCATCAGTTTCTGTCGTTCATTGATCAGAGTTTTTGCGTGTTTCTCCCAGAATTTTGCTTTAATCAATACCTTTGCCAGGATTTCATCCGTAGCCTCCAAGGCTTCAATTAAACATTCTAAAAACCATAGAAGCCAGCTTGTAACATCCATTGATCCCTTTTGGGTTTTCTCCAAAATATCGTAGTACGCTTTTTTCTGACGTTCTATTTCCGCTGACATACTATAAAATCGCTTATTAGTCCTGTCTGCTCTGGCGAGCTGCATATCTGCAATAGCCCTGGCGATCCTTCCATTTCCATTATCAAATGGATGTATGGTAACAAACCATACATGTGCAAGTCCGGATTTAATTACCGGTTCAATGGTATTTTCACTATTAAACCAATTCATAAAATGATTCATTTCAGTATTCACTAATTCGGCAGGTGGCGCCTGATAATGTACACTTTCTTTTCCCATAGCTCCTGAAACCACCTGCATTGGGCCATCTTTATCTTTTCGCCAATTGGCTATGGTAATTTTTTGCATGCTGCTTCTTCCGGAAGGAAACATTGAGGCATGCCAGTTACATAATCTTTCTTTTGTTAAGGCTTGTTCGTATTTTTGAGTTGCATCCAGCATCATTTCAACCATACCATCTATAGAATGATCAGATGGAATCAAACCTGATACATTCATACCAAGACGCCTTGCTATAGATGAACGGACTTGCTCGGAATTAAGAATTTCTTCTTCAATTTCGTTTGATTTTACAAGGTCTATTGTTAAGGTTTCCAGAATAGCTTCTTCTCTCAGGGAAAAACCTATTGCTTCCATTTTGCCTGTCAATTTACCCTGTAGGTTCCGTGCAGTGCTTAAAGGAATAAGAATTGATTTGTCATCCCAGATAAGGTTTGGCCAGCCGGTTTTTTGATAGATATACATGTATATTCTCCGCAATTTATGCGGTAAATATACTATTTACTTTCCGTGTCACAAATTATTCTCAGCATTTTTTGCGGAGAATAATAAGGTCATAGTGCAATGGTAACCTTTCATCCACCGACTTTGTCTTAGGAAGCTGAAGTAAAGTATTGAGAATTACATTATCTGTTTACCTTTTCACACGGGCATTCCCTTCCCAGACACTCCAAACCTGTTCTTCGTCGACAGGTTGTGCATAATCGGTTAAGAATGTTGTTGCCAGTGCACCACTGGCCCAGCCAAACTGAATCCATTTTTCTGGTTCCCAGCCTTTAAGAATGGCATACAGAAGACCGCCCACAAAACCATCTCCACCCCCAATACGGTCCAGAACTGTTATCTGGCGGGGTTCAACAACATGCCAGTTATCACCTTCGGCCATGATGCCACCCCACATGTGGCTGTTGGTGCTTATTACTTCACGAAGTGTAGTAGCAAATACCGAAGTACCCGGATATGCTTTTTTAACACGATTAATCATTTCCTTAAAGTTGTCAATTTTAGCAGAAATATCTTTTCCTCCGGCTTCCGGTCCTTCAATACCCAGACATAACTGGAAATCTTCCTCATTACCGACTAAAATGTCGGATATGCCGGCAATTTCCGTAAAAATTTCGCTCAATTCTTTTTCACGCCCTTTCCAGAATGAAGCACGATAGTTCAAATCAAAAGAAATACAGGTGTCGTATTTTTTGGCAGCTCTTGCTAATTTAAGACAAAACTCACTGGTTTCCGGCGATAGAGCTCCTATAAGTCCTGAAAGATGCATGATTTGAACACCTTCTTTACCAAAAATGCGATCCGGATCAAAGTCTTTTACATTCAGCGTTCTTCCTACCTCACCCGCACGGTCGTTCCAAACCCTTGGTCCCCTGGTACCGGAGCCGCTATCTGCAATGTTTATCTGGTGTCTGTATCCCCATGGTCCTCCCTGCTCAACTTCAACACCTTCGAAATGCATGCGCCGGCTTCCCAGGTTATCTTTTATAAAATGAGAGATAGGGCTTCCCTTAACAAAGGTGGTTAATACCTTTACAGGTAGACCTAAATATGAAGAAATACTTGCTACATTAGATTCAGCACTGGTAGCCTGCATCAGGAAGTTATTGCTGCTATGTACAGGTTGTCCGTTTGTCGGAGTGATGCGTAATCCCATACTTGTGGGGACTAATAATGAATAGTTACATTTACCCTTCTCCAATAAGTTCATAGCCATTGAATTTGTATAGTAAAACAAAATAAAATCTAATGAGAGCGCTATATTAATATAATTCAAAATCATTATACCATAATTAAGGAGAAATTCTTTTCAGCCGGGTTGAGTGATTTGAAATAAGATCATGCCCATACCAGCCATGATCGCCTGATTTTTTGCTTTCATGAAAAGCTTAACAGTATTCTTAAACCTGTTTTTTTTTAAAAACCTTGTGATAGTTTTGGAATAAATTAGTATACTTCGGTGTGTGAATATTTATTTTAAAACCTGAAACCCATATTAAAAAAACTGGTAGTTCCAATCAAAATAACAAAGGTGTGCATTAGGTTATTCGCACTACTGCTTTTGATCATGCCTGCACCTGTAAATGCTTTTTCACAGGATGAAGAAGTCACTGCAAAAGACACCACGGAATTTGAAACCTGGGAACGATTCTCATTGAGTTTTGGTGGATTTTTTGCCGGATTAAACAGTGATATGCTTATTGGCAGCCAGCAGCTCGGGCTTGGTATCTTTCTTGATCTTGAGGCCGCCCTCGGACTTGAAACATCCACGCTGGTGCTTAGGGGCGATATGGTTTATCGCTTTGGTAAACGCCGACGACATAGCGCCAGACTAACCTATTTTCGTTTCATGCGCAATGCAAACAAGGTGATTGAAAGCGAAATCGAAATTGGAGATGAAATTTACCCTGTAGGAACAGAAGTTGAAAGCAAATTCAATTTACGGATTTATAAGGGTACGTACGATTATTCCTTTTTTATGGATGACAGGTTTGATCTTGGTGTTTCAATCGGATTGTTTGTTATGCCTGTGACTTTTTCCACAACTGCTCTTGGTTCAACAGGAACAGTTACTGAGTTTACAGCTCCCCTTCCGGTGCTGGGCTTACGAACTGATTTTGCTATCACCCCAAAACTTCTTCTTAAACAAAGCATCCATATTCTGTATCTGGAAATTGCTAGCTTCAAAGGAACAATAACAGACCTATCCATAAAGTTTGAGTACAATCCCTGGAAACACATAGGATTTGGAGTGGGTGTTAATGCATATCGATTAAATGTTAATGTTTATAGTGATGATTATCCGCTGTTTGATTTCGTTGGTTCCTTAAAAATGGACTACACCGGATTGCTTTTTTATGCGAAATTTTATTTCTGAGAGTGCTTGCATGTAAAGGCCAAATGGTGAAACTCTATATTTACTCAAAGCTTGTTATTTTATATGCGAATAGACATACTTTTTTTTTGAAATAAGTTTCTTCTCTCCTATTTTTATTTGCAATTACAATAAATAGTTGTATATTGCAACTGTTTTAAATTGCAACTTTAAATTCAAATGAATAATTATACTATCATAAGAATTCCTGAAGTGTCTTCTCGTTGGGATCTGAATGATTATCTGGGCGAGATAAGAGTGCGTTCTTCTATCGGCCGGAATAATTATAAGATTGAACCGGGACTATACAAATTAGGCAAACCGGATCAGGAATCAGATGTTTTTGTATCAGCGAATTACAAGTTGAGTTTTGACATTCTGAGAAGGAACCTGAGCGGAATAGATGCATGGATACTGGTGCTGGATACAAAAGGTATAAATGTCTGGTGTGCTGCAGGCAAAGGAACATTTGGAACCGAGGAGATCATAAAGCGTATAAGCCAGAGTAACTTGTATGAATTTGTATCGCATCGCCGGCTTATTCTCCCGCAACTGGGGGCTCCCGGTGTATCAGGATATATTGTAAAAGAAACAGCCGGGTTTAACATAAAATACGGTCCGGTGAGAGCTGCTGATATAAAACAATACATTGAAGCAGGGTATCAAACAACGGAAGATATGCGCAAGGTACAATTCAATTTGATCGACCGGCTTATTCTTGCTCCGGTTGAAATTATGAATTCATTATGGAAGGTTTTGGTAGTAATGGCCGCCTTTTTTTTGATATCGGGCATTACAGCCGCAGAATATTCTATGAACGAGGCCCTGAACCAGGGATTGAAATCGGCATTTTTCATAGCTATTGCTTATTTAGCGGGGGCATTTTTAACACCTGTTTTACTGCCATGGTTGCCTTTCAGGTATTTTGCCGGAAAAGGAATTGTAATGGGAGCTATGGTCTTTATTGCCATGGTGACTGCCGGAGCAGCAGGATACCAGATGATGTTTTTAACAGGATGGTTCCTGATGTCGATTGCGCTATCTTCTTTCCTGGCTATGAATTTTACCGGCGCCAGTACGTATACATCACTTTCCGGAGTAAAAAAGGAAATGAAATTGTTTATTCCTGTTCAGATCGTATCTGTCTCCCTGGGGTTTGTCTTTTTCGTCGTTTCTAAATTTGTATGATTATGAATACCCAATTGTATATTAAAGATGTTGTGACGCTTGAATACGATGCTGCAAAATGCACAGGTTGTAGTCTGTGTGTCCAGGTATGTCCCCACCGTGTGTTTCAAATGGAGAACAAAAAAGCTGTTATCACAAACCGTGATCGCTGTATGGAATGTGGTGCGTGTGCCATGAATTGCAGGGAACAGGCAATAACTGTGAACAAGGGTGTTGGATGTGCTGCTGCAGTGTTAAACAGTATGATAAGGAAAACCGAACCTTCCTGCAGCTGCGGTGCTGGTTGCGACTAACATTTACTTATAAAGAGCAATGAATAAGGAATACATAAAAAAATTCAGGAAAATTCTGCGACGTTTCGAACGCGAGATCTTTTTTCAGAACACAGAATCGTGCTGCAACGGTGTTACCCTGGCACAGTGCCATACACTTGTTGAGATCGAAAGCAAAAATAAGATATCTGTTACGGAACTTGCAGGCAACCTCTCCCTCGATAAAAGTACGGTAAGTAGGACGGTGGACGGATTGGTGAATATCGGACTTGTTAAGCGTTTTACACCCCCGAATAACAGAAGAATGGCATTGGTGAGCCTGACTGAGACAGGAATGAAAACCTGTAAGGATATTAATTCTGTCAGTGATAAATACATTGCAGACAGTCTGTCTGTGCTCTCTGACACAGAGCAGGAAAAATTATTGAGGCTATTTGAAAAAATAACAGTGAATATGGTTGATTTGCGTAATAAATAAATTGTCTGATATCCAGGTGCTACGAAAGTTACGACGGTCAGGTAGCCGGAGTGCTAAAAAGCGCTAATAGGGAAAGGTGAAATGCACACCGTATCAATCCAGGAATTGTAAATCTTTCAGTTCTCATGAGAAAATTTATGGTTTGTATGTCCTAATTTTATTAATACAACAGTTATTCAACTATTTTTTCTTTTTTTAATGTTAATCCGGAAACAAAGCTATTCATAAGTAATAAACTCAAAAGGCAAATTCGAGTCTTGTCTGAGGTCATCTCCCAGCTCTTTCATATCGTCATCACCAAACTTATAGTACCAGTTTACTTGTACTTTGGATCCTTTCTGGTGCACCTGTTCCAGTTGATGGAATAACTCCTGGAAAACTTTAGTTGAAGAGGAACTGACAAAATCCATTTTAAACTCAAACTTTGATGATGCCTGGGGATTTTCAAGGTACTTTATAACCGCGTTAAGAATTGGTGAGTAAAAATCGAAAGCACTGGCAGGCAAAGAACGTCCGCTTATGCTGAAAACTCCTTCATCCGGATTGAAATGAATTGCGGGTGTATCGTAGGTTCCCTTTAGTTTTATAATTTCACTCATCTTATTGTTAGATTTAGATTAACACTTTTCTAATTTAGTAAAAGATATCAAACTTCAATACATATCATGAAATAATTGTGCAAATACAATAATCCGGTATATAATTTCCTTTTAAAAGTAAAATCTCCATAATTATTAATTAATTATTAAATTTATTCGAAATAAAATCCAATACAGGCATGAAGAAATTACCTGCCCGGATCATAACTCTTGTGCTTTCCATTGTCTTATTTTCTTCCCATACAAACAAACCTGGTGAAAGTGAAATAATTGGTTTTGGAGTTATTAAACACGAAAGCAAAGAAGTTAGCGGAGTATCCGTTAAAGTACTTCAACATGGTAAACTCATCGAAAGTATGGTCACCGGACGTAATCTGGGTTATGGTTTTACCTTGCAGTTTAACAGCGAATACGACATAGAGGTTGCCAAAGTAGGTTTTCTGAAAGAAGTGATACATATAAACACAGCAGTATCCAGGGATGTATTGTCCTTTGGCGACAGGATCTTATGGGAGCCTGATATATACATCTATAAAATTATGCCGGGTCTGGAAATCGATGAATTCGAAAAACCTGTTGCCCGATATGTGTTTGATGTTGAGCTCTGGAGATTTGTCAGGGATGAGAACTACAACAAAGAGGTTGAGTCAATGATCTCAGATGTACTGAATAAGATCAGTAAGCTGAAGGAAGAGGCATACAGTTCAGAAAAAAATAAGGCCGACTCTCTTTACAGTGCACGAAATTACGAAGAGGCTATCATTGCCTATAAGACAGCACAACAGTACAATTCGGAAGAAAAACACCCTTCTTCTCAGATAAAATCAGCAAAAAAATTGCTTAGAAAGCAATATTCCGTAGAGAAAGGCTATGAGCAGGCTATTAGACAAGCTGACGAATTTTTAAGCAAAAATGATTATGAGAAGGCCAATAATTATTACCAGAAAGCTTTGATTTATAAGCCCAAAGAAAGGTATCCGTTTGAAAGGCTGTATGAAATTGACTCTGTGAAATCGTATTACTGGATAGAGTTAAACAAAAATTTTGACAAGTATGTTGCTACGGCTGATTCTCTGTTTTCAGACGAGGATTATGATTCATCTAAACTGAATTATTCACAGGCACTGGCCCTCTTTCCAAACAGAGAATATCCTCAACGGATGCTTAATAAAATAGACAGCATTGAGATTGTTAAGAGTATAAAGGAATCTGAGATAGTTCAGGAATCACCTGAGGAGGTTGTTGATTCCTCTGATCAGAAATATTTGGCATTGATCACCGGCGCTGATGAGAAGTTCCTTGCAGAGGAGTTCGAAGCTGCAGATAAATTGTATCAAAAAGCTCTACTGGAGAAGCCTGGCGATAAATACGCAGAAAGAAGATTAAGAAGAACAGGGAATCGACTTGATAAAGAAACCTCCTCTGATCAACCTGTGCCGGTTGAAAGCCTGTCAGACGAGGAGATCTCAAATACTAAAACAAAAGTGGATGAATCCTCCTCCGCAAAAGTTACAGAGGATGAACCCACCTTCGCCAAGGCTACGGAGGGTGAATCTGCCCTGGTTGAAACTACGAAAGACGAGCCCTCCTTTGCTAAAGCTTCAGAGGACAATGCGGAAAAAAGCCTGACACAGTTGAAAAAGGCACTGGAGGCAAATATTGAAACGGGTGATAAAAATGCTTCGTCAAAAATACTGGAGGAGATGGGGATGTTCTATCAAAGTGAGTTTGATCTTAACAAAGCTCTCCATTCGTATAACCGGTCGCTGGAATTAAAGCGTGAGCTGGGAGATAAAAGAGGAGAAGCCATGGCTCTCAGCAATATAGCCAGCGTAATGTACGATTCGGGAAGCTATGGCAGTGCAATTGAGAATTTTGAACAATCACTGAAATTATCGGAAGAGATCAATGATAAATCCAAAAGCTCGGATATACTGGCAAACATAGCCACCGTTTACGAAAATACATACCGGTATGACGAGGCCATAGATAATCTGAAGAGATCGCTGGAAATAAAAGCAGAGCTGGAGGATAAGGAAGGGACCAGCGAAACACATAAAAATATTGGAAACATATATTATGAGCAAAATAAGTTCGATTTGGCTATCAGAGAACTGGAAAAATCTTTGATTATCGATGAACAGCTTAAAAACAAGGATAAGATGGGAGCTACTTTTAATAATCTGGGTGCTGCCTATTACAGTGCTAACCAGTACGATAAAGCTGTTGATTACTATGAAAGATCGATTGAAATCACTGAGGAAACCAATAACCAGCGAGATCGATCGATAGCCTTAAACAACATTGGTAACATTAGTTTCGATTTCAGTAAGTTCACCAAGGCCATCGAATACTATGAACAATCGTTGGAAATTAAAACAGATCTGTCCTTTAATTTGGGTATAGCCACTACCCTCCACAATATGGGTAATGCTTATTTTAAGTTGAAAAAATTTGACAATGCAATGGAATATTATGCTTCCAGTTTGCAATTAGCCGAAGATGAAAATTTTAGAGAAGTGATGTGGAGGAATTACGAAGCGTTTGCCCGGACATACGCTGCCATGGGTAACTATAAGAGTGCCTTTGAATACTTTAAGAAATACACCAATTCAAAATTTGAGATTGATGTCCGGACAGCACAAATAGTTGAATTACGGGAGCAATATGAATCAAGTAAAATTGCCGTGAAAACCCTCAAACGAGAGTTACAGAAGCAAAATCGTCTTGCCCGTTATGAGGCAGAACGTAATCGTAAGGAAATGCAGATCATAGAACTGGAAATGGAAAATAAACAACAACAGGTAAAGAAACAGCGAATAGCAATTGTATCTTTTATCATTGTCAGCATTATTGTTCTGATATTTTCCGTGATTATTACGAAACAGTATCGCTTAAAGAACAAGGCTTTCAATATTGTTGCAGACCAGAAAAAACATATTACCGATGGCATATCTTATGCTGCAAGAATACAAAACGCTGTTTTACCGCCGGAAAAATACATACAAAACATCATCCCTGACAGGTTCATCATCAATAAACCGCGTGATGTGGTCGGAGGTGATTTCTACTGGGCTGCAAAACACTTTAACAAGAATGTGATTGCAGTGGCCGATTGTACAGGTCATGGAGTGCCCGGAGGCTTTATGAGCATGCTTGGTATAGCTATATTGAATGAAATTATATCTACCGAAAAACCTCTTGAAGCACATGAAATTCTTACCCAGCTTCGAAACAGGGTTGTGGAGGCTCTTCATCAGCGACACCGTTTGTCGGAAACCCTTGATGGAATGGATATCACACTGGTAATTCTCGATCAGGAAAAGAAAGAGATTCAGTTTTCAGCAGCCTATCATTCCCTTTATCTGATAAGAAACAATCATCTTGAAAAAATCAAGGGCGACAGGGTACCTATCGGGTACCATTTTATGACAAAACCCTTTACTTCGCAAACCATTCAATTGCAAACCGGAGATATGGTGTACTTAGCCACCGATGGCTATACCGACCAGATAGGTCAGAAAACCCATAACCGTTTCATGCTGTCGCAGTTTAAAGATGAATTGATAAGGATTCACGACAAACCCCTTGAAGATCAGAAGGGACAACTTGAAAAAGTTCTTGCTGAATGGCAGGGTAGTCTGGAACAGACAGACGATATTCTGGTTATGGGATTAAGAATTTAAAACATAAATTAAATTACTGATTATTAATAACTTCTGAAATCGTATATCGCTATTCCTTGTTCGTAAATCATTATATTAATAAAACACTCTTACTCCTGAAAATCCCTAACTAGTATTCCTTAATATATTTCAGGAATAATGGTCTGATCACTAAAAGGAGGTCGCACGTATTTATGACTTTTCTGACGTGGTGGCAGTTTAATTTTTTCATCAGGCAAATCTTCATAAGGTATACTGTTAAGCAAATGACTTATACAGTTCAGCCGGGCCCGTTTTTTATTATCGGCAGGTACCACAAACCAGGGCGATTGCTTTGTGTCGGTGTATTTAAACATTTCGTCTTTGGCCCTTGAGTAATCCATCCATTTCTCACGGGAGGTCAGATCCATCGGACTTAGTTTCCATCTCTTTGTAGGGTCATTTAATCGGGCCTGGAAGCGATTTTCCTGTTCCTCGTCAGAAACAGAAAACCAGTATTTGATTAAAATCATGCCTGATCGAATCAACATTCGTTCAAACTCGGGACATGAGCGCATGAATTCCTGGTATTCATCATCGGTACAAAATCCCATCACCCTCTCTACTCCTGCCCGATTATACCAGCTACGATCGAACAGGACCATTTCACCTGCAGCAGGTAAATACGGAACATATCTTTGAAAATACCACTGTGTTTTCTCACGTTCGGTGGGTGTTCCCAGGGCAACAACCCTGCAAATTCTGGGATTCAGGCTTTGAGATATGCGCGTAATAACTCCTCCTTTACCGGCAGCATCCCTGCCTTCGAATATAACTACAACTCTTAAGCCCTTATGCTTGATCCATTCCTGAAGTCTAACAAGTTCTACCTGAAGTTTTCCAAGCTGTTTGTTATATACTTTGTTTTTGATTTTGCGTCTGTCCCGTTTTTCAGGTTCAATGTTTTTAGACTTGCCCATGACTTAACAAATTGATTAAGACTAAAAATACAAATAATATGATTGTCTGGAGCAATTCTGAAAAAAACAATATACAAGTGCTTTAAAATATATTCTGACCTGACATAGGTCGTTCAATAATAACAGAAACCTTTGACCGGTATTTTGTTTACTGGCCAAAGGCTTTGGTTTTGGAAAAAGCGAATGATTATCAGATGTGTGTTTCTGCAATCAAAGGACACTGATTATTTCTTTGCCATATATTTCCGATTCAATATTTAAAATAAGAATATAGCTTCCCGAGACAGGCATATTCAGATCTTCATTCAAACTCAGATAAATGCTGTGATATCCGGCGGAATAATCACTTATATCAATTTCTGAAACCAGTTTTCCCAAAACGTCATAAATCTGAATGGTTTTTTGCAAGTCATTTGTTTCCTGTCCCAGATGAAGCATTATCACAAAATTATCGATGACAGGATTGGGAAATATATTCCTGATGTATGAATCAGTAAGTTGAGCAGTTGTGCCTGTAAATTCTAAAGACGCATATCCACTGCCGATTGCATTATCGGAAACTCCCTCAGGCATAGGCAGAGGTTGTTGAACGGTTTCAGCTGAACAGGTATCGCAGCGTATAATGGAATCGACAACAATAAATGAAGTGTATGCAGTAAGCAGGTTGTATTCCAGTCCCAATGCAACAATCTCATCAATTATTTCCTGATCATCCTCCCAGGAGAGACTGCAATAATCCTCTAACATCTGAATGCGCTTCCGGGCCCAGAGATACATAAGAGCTTTATTGCTTTCCAGTGCTATAAAATCAGCCAACTGAAGGCTTTCAAAATAAGTTTCATTTCCGGTAATACCTTCTATCTGAAGCGATCCGTTTAGTTCGCCATGGTATTTGCCATATAAAATAACAGGACGTTCCGCAAAAATATCGGGAACGTTG
>DAOUOU010000204.1 GCA_030626465.1 Bacteroidales bacterium | reverse complement strand
TAAGGTGTATTACAATACTGCTTTTATGAAGGACTATCATTTTGTACATCCTGAAGATCTTATTTTATTAGGTTCCTGTTAACCTTCGATAGCAGCAGGTTTATTGTTCCCGGAACAGATACCATGGTTCTGTTTCGTATTTGTCCGCTGTTGATCCGGTAAATATTTTTCCCGGCGTATACCCGGATGCTTCTTCCTCATTAAGTTGCCTTGACCATGAGACACGCTGTGTGGTATCAGATCCCGGACCATAGTTCCCATATTCACCATAAAAAACCGTTGTTTCTCTTTCGGGATGCGACCAGTTGTGCCATCCTTCTTTCCTTATATGTTTACTTAAGTTGCACCGGATAAAAACTGTTCTTGCATAAGGTCTCCACGGACGGCCCAGGTAAATTGTATTTTCAGGGAAGTCGGAAGTCAGATCACAATCGATAAAAACATAGCCAAATTCAACATCTCCAGGAGTTGATGCTGCTGTAATGTATGAACTTTTTTTGCTATGAATGGTGCAGTTATCAAAAACAGCTGTTGCAGCGCCAAAAATAAAATCGGTCGTACCCTCTATATAGCAATCAGCATAATACTGTTGTGATCCCTCACCGGCAGCATATAGGGTATCCTGGTTGCCAATGAACCGGCAATTCCGAAAAACACACTTATCCCCTTCCACATGTATGGCGACCGCCTGACCAACATTTCCGGAACTGTTCTCGAAGGTAATGTTCTCGGCATAAAATCCTTTTCCGCACACCTGCACAGTGTATGAAGTGAATGTATTTGTATTTCCTTTCTTGTTGTAATCGTCCCAGGTGATAATGGTTTTTTCAACATCTTCCCCGATCAGTGATATCCTGGTTTTCCATGATGGGATCACCAGTTTTTCTTTGTATATGCCTTTTTTAATATGAATGAATGCACGCTGAAAACCAAAATCCCGGATCGAATTTACTGCTTCCTGAATCGTTTTATAATCACCACTCCCATCTTGCGCTACCACAACATGGTAAATATCTTCTGATTTTACAGTTTCAGCTATGCAACACAATAAAATGATAAGTGCCAGGGGTCTTGTGATAAAATATTTCATTGTTACGCTAATTCTATTGATCTTCTGTTATTGTTGCTTCACAGTAAAAGTATAAGATTTCCCGGCTTCCGTATCAAAGTCGTACAAGAGAGTATCCACCAATTGTATTTTTTTCAATTGGGCTTTTGTTGAAACCAAAGGCTTCTTTACTTCATTAACAAGGTAAAAAGGATTTGTATTTGGCCCTTCTGCAACCATTAAGTTAATTCTGTTCGTTGAAATCAATTCTTCACTTGTTCTGAGCCGGCAATTGCCTCCTAATGTTGAATAAACTGTTATTGAATGAATTTTTCCATTTTCCCAGTTTATATCCACTTCAAAACCTCCCCGTGCCCTTAGTCCTTTCACTTCTCCCTCCGGCCAGACATCGGGAAGGGCTGGCAGTATATGCAGGTATCCATCGTGACTTTGAAGAAGCATCTCAGCAATACCGGCAGTACAACCAAAGTTACCATCAATCTGAAAAGGCGGATGAGAATCGAACAAATTAAAGTATGTTCCCCCTTTTTCTTTTCCGTCAGGTTGAATTGCAGGACTGATCTGATCGGTTATTAATTTATAAGCATGGTTACCATCCAGCAGTCGGGCCCACAGGTTTACCTTCCATCCCATCGACCAGCCTGTTGACTCGTCACCCCGATAGAGGAGGGATTGTTTTGCCGCCTGGAAAAGTTCAGGATTCCGATAGGGAGATATCTGATTACCTGGGTATAAGCCATAGAGATGCGATACATGCCTGTGGTGATCTTCAGGATTATCCCAATCATTTAGCCACTCCTGCAGTTGATTGTACTTCCCTATTTGCATGGGAGCAAGTCTTTTGCGGATCGCTAGCAGTGCATCGGCAAATTCACAATCAGTATTTAAAATCTTGGAGGATCTTATCACATTCGAAAACAAGTCGAACATCAGCTGATTATCCATTGTTGTTCCCGCGCTTGCCGATGCAAGCCCAAGGTATTTATTCTCCGGTGAGTTGGATGGACAAAGTACCAGGTATCCTGTATTGGGTTCTTCCACTAAAACATCCACGTAAAATTCAGCGGCGCTTTTCATTATCGGATAGTATTTCTCAAGGAATACAGTATCTCCTGTAAACAGAAAATGTTGCCACAGATGTTGTGTCAGCCAGTTACTCCCCGATGGCCATAGTCCGTAGAAAGCCCTGTCGAATATTCCCGTTGAGCGCCAGATATCGGTATTGTGATGAACAACCCAGCCTCTCGCTCCATAGAGTACATTAGCACTTTCTTTTCCGGTTGCTGACAATTCTTCGATCATCTTAAAGAGAGGTTCGTTAAGCTCAGTAAGGTTTGTTACTTCTGCCGGCCAGTAATTCATTTCATTATTGATGTTGAGGGTGTATTTGCTTTCCCAGGATGGCTTTAACTTATGGTTCCATATCCCCTGCAAATTTGCCGGCTGTCCTCCGGGTTGTGAGCTGCAAATAAGCAGGTAGCGTCCGTATTGAAAATAAAGAGCAGCCAGATGAGGATCATTCCCTGATCTGAATTGTCTTAATCGTACGTCAGTTGGATTTTTGATTGAATCTGTGACTCCAAGGTCAAGTTCGACCCGATCGAAATAGGATTTGTAGCGAGCGATATGATTATTTTTTGCCGACTTATAATCGACCTGCACAGCTTTCTTAAGAAAATCATCAGCCCTCTCATCAGGATTGCCACTAAGATCATTGTAATTGAAGAAGTTGGTGCCGGTCGATACATACAGTAAAACTTCATCGGCTTCCCTGATACCCAGAAATGATTCTCCCCTTTCCAGAGAGCCATTTTTAATCACGGGCTTCACGCAGGTGGTGAAACAAACCTGCCCATGTATCTCCTCATGATCTGTGGTTGTACCAGACAGAATAAGTTTTTCGTTTGTTATGGTGAGTTCATGTTTCTGAGGACTGGTGACCGTCAGCAGGGCATTAATGCTCCCCGGCTTATCAGCTGAGAGTTTTACAATGATCACCTGATCGGTGAATGAAGAAAAGATTTCACGTGAAAATCTGATTCCATGGCTTTTATAGGATACTTTGGCAATAGCGTTCGAAATATCCAGTTCGCGGTAATAATCGGAATAGTCTTCATGATCCGGAAATGAAATGTATAAATCGCCAAGGGTCTGATAGGGCATTCCATTCTGAAACGATTTGATATGCTCATCTGCAACTTTCTGGGCCTCAGCATACTCTCCTTTGAAAATTAGTTCCCTGACTATTTTTATATATTTTGCCGATTCAGGATTAACATTGTTATGTGGACCACCTCCCCAAATAGTCTCTTCGTTCAATTGAAGATGTTCCTGTTCCGGTGTTCCAAAAATCATGGCACCAAGGCGGCCATTACCAATGGGTAAGGCTTCGTTCCAGTTTTTAGCAGGATGGTTATACCATAGTTTTAAATCAGATTTAAAATTATCTTTCGCACAACTCACTGTCACGAAAATCACTAATGTAATCAAGAACTTTTTATTCATTTTGAGCTGATCTGAATGCTTTATTAATAAAAAGTGTATCACCTAAATTAATTAATTGTCAAATAATTAATTCCTGAAAACTTAGGCTCTTTTTAGAATTATCATAAATATAAATTGCTTTACCCTGCTAAGTCCAATGTTGAAAATTGTTTTCCTGAAGATAGGATTCTCTATAATTCATTTTAAAATTTTGGTTGCGAATCTTATGTGGATAAATTGTTGAGATACAAAATTACTATCCTGATGAATGACTGTATTTTGTATCTCATTTTAATAAAAAAGCCAGTCTATAATTTCAATATTCTCTTCTCCGCCAAATCCTGCATCATGCATGGCAATCTCCTGCGTTCCGTCCATAAAACCCAATATAAGTACGATGCCCCTTCCAAGTTCAAGAGTAT
Organism: Bacteroidales bacterium; assembly: GCA_030626465.1. Lineage (GTDB taxonomy): Bacteria > Bacteroidota > Bacteroidia > Bacteroidales > UBA10428 > UBA10428. The sequence continues at coordinate 489 of DAOUOU010000204.1, read as the reverse complement.
TATCACCGGGCTCAAAATAGTAAGTATAGATATTCACGGGATATAATCCCGGAATATCCATCGCATTGGCAATCCTGATATCGGCCTGCCCGCGATCATTTGCCTGTGCATTTGTTTCAAGGCTTGGAGAGGATAATAGTTTAAAGCTATGACCATTAAAATATCCCACAACAACCTTCACTGGGTTTTCATTTCTGAAATGTACGAGTGTCCCTTCAGTAATTTGTTTTTCAAAAAAAAAGCGGATCCCTGACATCTCTTTCAATTCTTCCGAAAAACCTTTGATGACAAAGTCCTGATCAGCATACACTCTTTCCCCTTCTTTTATCCTGAACCTTGCCAGTCTTTTATCCAATAATTGTACATCAACAGGCCTAAGTGCTTCTGCTACTTTGAAAATTTCTGATTCATTCTGTACTTTCAGGGTAATAATATTTTTTCTGAAATTATCTAATTCCTCCTGGTAATGCGGCAGGAGTTCAGCCCATG
>DAOUOU010000220.1 GCA_030626465.1 Bacteroidales bacterium | reverse complement strand
TCTTTAGAATAAATCAAATGGGATTTCCCGACGAGCTAACCAGACTTTTATCGGATACCAGGATCATCAAAGCCGGAGTAGCAATCCATGATGATCTTTCTGCCCTCAAAAGAATAAATCATTTTCAACCCGAAGGCTTTATTGAATTGCAGGACTATGTAAAAAACTTTGGAATCGAAGACAGCGGACTGAAAAAGCTTACGGCAAATATTCTTGGTTACCGGATAAGCAAAGGACAACAAACTTCAAACTGGGATTCAGAAGTACTTAATTGCAGTAATGAGACTTCGTTTGTCTTACCCTTTTTAAATGAGGGTCTTGTTTCCGTGTCAAATCCAAGAGTAGCTTTTTTACAGAGAATTGGCAAAACTTTTTCGAAAGTTTCTCTGGAAGGCTGTTTCTAAGAGTGCTCTATGAAGGGGACTATACGGTTTATCAGTTTCTGGAATTAAACCAGAAAAGTTCAGTACTATCATTTATTGCTTCCTATTATTTGTGGCAGGGCAAGTGGTTAGAACCGGCAATTTCTCACCAGCACGAAAAAGAATCCCTGTTGCATCACTTTTCTGATTGTCCTGAACTGGAGTACAAAATTAAAACAGATGAATACGGTCTGAATGAAATAAAAGCTATCATTGAAGAGTATGTGAATTGCGACCTTACAGATGATTATGAATTTTTTTATGAGTAGTATTCGGCGATAGTTGTAACTTCAATACCATAAACATGAAAGACAACTGCCAAGTAATAATTTAAATTCGTATTTTTCAGTCGCCATGCAATACATATCACTATCTATTAGCTATTAAATGATAAATCAATGAGAACTTCTGTTTTAGTATTTACTTTTCTGCTTATTGACCAATTAATATTTAGTCAGTTTGAAAACAGCAACAACTCAATCAGACTATTGGTTATTACCGGAGGTCATCATTATGATACCGTGGAATTTGTTCAGGTTTTCGAGTCGATTGAGAACATTGAATTCGATACTATTCTTCAACCCGCAGCAAATGAATTTTTATGTACGGAAGCTGCTGGTGATTATGATGCATTTGTTTTTTATGACTTGTGGAAAACAATCACTGAAGAGGAAAAAGAAGCCTATTTCAGTTTACTGGAAAAAGGAAAAGGAATAGTATTTCTGCATCATTCATTGGTATCGTACCAGGATTGGCCGGAATTTACAAATATAATCGGGGGTAAGTATAAAAAACCTCGCTTTAATGGTGATACTGCTGATCTTTCAACATTCAGACATGATATTGAATTGGGTGTTGAAATTATTGATTCAACGCATCCTGTAACACACGGGATGAATAACTTTACTATTCATGATGAAGGTTACATGAATACTGACATGATAAAATCCGTACTACCTGTTTTAAAAACAACAAATCCCTTTTGCACTGAAAATATCGCCTGGCATCATCAATATTTAAACTCGAGAGTTGTCTACATTCTTTTGGGACATGACGCTCAAGCATTCAGAAATCAGCACTATCGCAAACTGATTGGCAATGCTATTCATTGGGTAAGCAGGGGTGATTGATGAGCCTGCGCATTTAATTCTTTTGCCACATGTGATCCGATAAACCCGGTTCCGCCGGTCAGAAATATTTGCATAGAATTGTATATTTTATACAAATACAAAACAAGAAATATTTTCCTTCCTGTACAATTTTATTTGTATTTCAATTACGTCTCTCTCAGTAAAAATCATTCTTAAAAATATATTTTGACTATAATTGCACCTTCTTTCTTACTATTTTGTTATTTGTTATGAGATGTATGAATTGTATACTTTTTCTAAAAATAATGATCTAATATTAACATACGATATCATCCTTAATGAAAAAAGTACTGATTGTTGACGACGATGCTGATCTGCGGGATGCTCTTGCAGCAATGCTCTCGCATGAATTTATAGTTTTAAAGGCCAGTGGAAAGAAAGAGGCACTTGAATTTCTTTATTCAGATGAAAAGCCTGATATTATGCTGCTCGATGTAAGAATGGAGAGTAAGCAGGAAGGATTCGAGCTTGTAGAAGAATTGTCGGGGAACAAACAAAATATCCCAATTATATTAGTCACAAGTACTGAGGCAATGACAGTTTCGAATGCTGTTGCTGAAATTGCTCGGCGAACAAGAGAGAAATATGCAGCTCAGGATCTGAACATACTTGTCATGCGATCAGTCACCGGTGAAGTAATGGTCGATTACAAATCAGAAAAAAGCGGTGAGTCCGTCAGTATTAAAGTTGCCGGATACCACTCCAAACCTGTAAATCCTGAGAAATTAAAAAGGGAAATCCACTATATTCTTAAGGGGAAAATATAAGGTTTAATTACATACCAAAGAGAGCGATATTCAATGACTGACAGCAGGTATAAGTGGCTTACTAATCTGAGATGGATTGCCGCAGCAGGCATTATCATTTTCACCCTTATCTCATCAAGCGTATTTCATGTTTCCCTTCAGGAAAAACAACTCTTTATTATTGCAGCTCTTTTACTTTTATCAAATTTCTTTTATATTCTGCTCGAAAGGAAAACATCAAAAGACAATAAAGACCATTATTATGCTACTCCACAGGGATTGGTGGTTTCGCAAATTGCCGGTGACCTGATATTGCTAACATTTCTGCTCCATTTTTCGGGTGGTGTCGAGAATCCATTTATTATTTATTATGTATTCCATCTTATGCTTGCAAGCATATTGCTTTCGCGAACCCTGAGTTATCTGATCGCTACTTTCACAATGATTCTTGTCGGTTTGATGGCCATTGGAGAATTCCTGGGATGGTTTCCGCATTACAGCCTTACAGGCTTTCTCACAAACGGCTATTACAATAATCCGAATTATTTATCAGGTACTGGTTTTGTGTTTGTAACGACTTCATATGTTGTGGTATACATGACCGGTACAGTATCGGAACGATTACGCAAAAAGGAACAGGCCTGCCGTCAGACCAATATGGAATTACTTGATAAAGATAAAATCAAAAATGAGTATGTGCTCCGGATTACACACGACATAAAAGGACACCTGGCCGCTATACGCAGTTGTCTGGATGCTTCGATGATGGACTTATCATCCGGACAAAAGAAAGAATTCATTGACCGGGCATATGATCGCACGGGGAAATTGCTGACATTTATTCAGGAACTCCTGAGAATCACTCAACTGCGTCTTGCAAACGATATTATGAAGGAATCATTCTCATTGAAAAAGGAAATCGAAGAGCAGGTTATTAATTTTAATGAAGACCTGAGGGCAAAAGGTCTGGCCATCGATCTTGACTTAAAAACTGATACCTTAAGTGCCGGCAGATCAATGGTAATAGTCGTTCCCTTATTTTCTTTGCTTTCAACTTTAATCTTTCCGTTGTGACTATCGATGATCTTACGCACAATTGTTAGTCCAATGCCACTGCCAGCATGTTCCTTATCCAAATCTGCAGTATTCTCTGCATTGTAAAACTCAGTGAAAATGAGAGGAATATCTTTTTTTGGTATCCCAATTCCGGTATCCCTAACTCCTATTCTAATCCATTTAGATTTATGATTTGAGGTGCTTATTTCTATTATTCCACCATCGGGAGTGTATTTGATGCTGTTTGAGATCAGATTTTCGAGTACTTCTATGATTGAAAGTCTGTCGGCACATAAGGTATCAG
>DAOUOU010000013.1 GCA_030626465.1 Bacteroidales bacterium | reverse complement strand
GCCAAAGGTCCGCGATATGCAGCCAGTACAATCGCAATTGATTATGCTTATCAGGTAGCAAGAAAAATTAAGCTCAATACCGGTTTTGATTTGTTCTATGATGGATCAGTTGAGTATCTTTACGATGATATTTTGCCACAGGATGTAAAATTTTCACAAAAAACATCTGCCGGGTATCATGTGGGATTTCAATACCTTATAGAACGATTTACTTTTATATACAACCTGGGATGGTATATTTATAAGGATTTTGAACAGAGAGGCACTTGGTATCAGAGAGCAGGAGGGCGAATAGGGATTACTGACAACCTGGATGTTCATATTGCGCTGAAAACCCGTAACGGAGGGATTGCAGACTGGATTGAGTGGGGAATTGTATATAAACTAAGAGTAAATTGATCAAAAGAATTGCTATATTGCAATAACTAAAATATAAAAAGCGAATGCCGAAAAGCTCAAGAGTAGGTACTAACTAAATTCTATAAGACATGAAAAAAACATTATCTATTATTCTTTTATGTGCTTTCACCTTCATTGCTGTAAGTGCACAACATTTTGGTTTGAGAGCCGGTGGTATTATCTCAAATATGAAAATGAAGACAGATCCTATTGAATTAGATACAAAAATTAAGCCTGGCTTTTTTGCAGGAGCTGTTGTTGAATTTCCCTTGAATGAGACAATGGCAATAAATACTTCGGTGAATTTCAAATCCATTGGGACATGGATACATGAAGGTCAAGATATTACTGTTATGCGGCTCAATTATATTGATTTGAATGTTACATATGAATATATATTCACCCTTGGTGATGTAGAGTTTTATGGGCAGGGAGGTGGTTATGTTGGATATGCTGTCAATGGTAAAACTATTTACAAACCAGAAGATGGGGATAAAGATGAAGATAAGATCGATATTGGCACATCTGATGAGGATGAAATAAAACCTATTGATGGTGGATTTATTATTGGTGCGGGTGTATATTTTGGCAAGATAAAACTTGGTCTAGCTTTTCACCATGGACTTGCTAATGTAAGCAATATTGGAGATTGGACAGCCAGACACAGAGCAGGAGTGGCTAACTTTACGTATTTCTTTAATAGATAATAAATTAAACAAAAAATAAATGAAAGCTGCCATCCAAAAATGGCGGCTTTTTTTTTGATCAATGGTAAGATCATACAAATCCGATGAATATAAGATCCGTATGGAATGATTAATGGAACGAATCCATAAAATCAAAAGGCATGCTTATCTGATACGGAACCAAAGTATCTGCATGCATCGTATCAGGCGAGTGAAACCATAAATTGAAAAACTCAGGAATACTTTTGGATGCCAGGCTATTGGGTGAATTCTGAAGAAAAGCGATGCCTACTTTCTCCTCCTGGCAAAAAGCTATTTCTGCTCTGTAACCTCTTACGTATCCCCCGTGATAAACTATTCTACGTCCTTTATAATCATATATTCGCCACCCCAGACTGTAATATTTCGATGCAATTGGATCCCAGTATCTGATATATCTCCATTTCAACGGAGACTCAACAACAGGGGTGGTTATTTTTTGTAATACCATGCTATCCATAACTTCCGGATTGTTACCAAGCAGAGCGAGTAACCATTTGCTCATATCAGAAATGCTTGCATTTACACCCGCTGCGGGCTTCAGATTGTAATAGCCGGTATTAACAGGCAATGCTATGGTCATGGAATCGCGGTAAGCATGTGGATGAGCAATATTGCTCTTTTTCCGGGTAAATACATAAGGATTTGCAGATGCATCGCGCATTTTTAAGGGTCTGAAGATTTTTTTTCTGACAAGAATATCATAGGGCAATCCTGTTTTTATATGTGCAATGCTATCAATCAGACTAAAAATAACATTCTGATAGCTGTATAATTCTCCGGGTTTTGCAGAGATATCTACCTCCGGCAATTTTTGCAATACGTCAGGATAAGAAACACCATCCTCAATCAGGTTATCAAAAGCATGGGGCACTAGTCCTGTTGTGTGACTGAGAAGGTGTTGAATGGTCAGGTTATACGTGTTAATCGAATCTTTGAGTCTGAAATCAAGTATAATTTCTTTAACTTTTTCATCGAGAATTAATACACTGTCTTTTTCCAATATACCGGCTAATACTCCTGCAAAACCTTTTGAAACCGAAGCAAGACGGAATATAGTATGTTCATCTATCGAATCGTTGGTGCCAACCTCTTTTACGCCATATGTTTCAGAAACAATAATCCGGTTGTTATGTATGATAGTCAATGCGGTTCCTACAGTATTTGTACTATCAAGTTCCGCTTTAATATATTTTAAATACGAAAGAACAGGTACAGGCAAAGGTATCGTATCAGATTCTGTTGCAGTGAAAGGATATCCGGGATTATGCTTTAATGATTTTATCTTAACAATGAAAAATATAGCCAGGCCAAGTGATAAAAGGATAAAAGGAACAACTTTCTTTTTTTGCATTTACCTGTTTTTTTTTATTATTTCTTTACAATAGTTCGTTATCTCTCAAAAGTAATAAGCTATTATATTCATACCAATTATAAAGAAGCATTTTAATTAGAGACTGTCTATAAAGTAAGTGTTTGATAAGAAAATGTCAAGTTCAAGGCTTGCGAAGTAATGAAAAAGCACAGTTTACTATAGTAAATGAGCATTTTTCATTACGAGCGTAACGCAGAAATTGGCGTTTTTCTTGCAAACACTAATTAACGAGAATTTCTATCATTGTATTGCCGATTACAATTGACAGGTTATTTGAATTATTATTACGTGAGAAAATGCAGTTTTGACCTTACTACGGGAGCAAATGAGAACAAAGCCTGAATATTTACAGCTACATGACTCAGGTGAACTGAAGAAGCGGATCAAAGAGATTGAAAGAATATGCACTAAGTGTTCTCTTTGTCCCCGCAATTGCGGTGTTGACAGAACACAAACCGTAGGGAAATGTTTTAGTCCCATTACTCCTGTTATTTCATCCGCAGGCCCCCATTTTGGTGAAGAACCTCCCCTGGTAGGTTATTATGGCAGCGGAACTATCTTTTTTACCAACTGCAATCTGAATTGTATCTACTGTCAGAATTACGATATTTCTCAACTACATGCCGGACAAGATACAAGCTATGAAGCGCTTGCCGATTTAATGGTAAACATGCAGGACAGGAGATGCCATAACATCAATTTAGTATCACCCACTCACCAGGTCTGTTCAATTCTCAGAGCTCTTGAGATAGCTATCGATAAAGGACTAAATCTGCCTTTGGTGTACAACTCGGGAGGGTATGATTCAGTTGCTACGCTGAAACTACTGGAAGGAATTATTAACATATACATGCCCGACTTCAAATACTATGAAAACGAAACGGGCAAAAGACTGAGCAATGTAAATGACTATCCTGCAGTTGCTAAGAAAGCAATTACAGAAATGCACAGACAGGTGGGTGATCTGCAGACAGATCAACAAGGAGTAGCTTACCAGGGTCTGATCGTAAGGCACCTTATTCTTCCGGGTTATCTCGAAGAATCGAAAAAGATCATTGAGTTCACTGCGTCCATCTCAAAAGGTATTTACCTGAATTTAATGGATCAGTACAGACCGGCATACAAAGCCGCCGAAGATCCGAAGTTAACCCTGCGATTAAGCTCAACTGATTACAATGAACTTAATACATACGCTGTTGATCAGGGAATTACTTTAGAAAAATGATTAAAACGTACATTCTAATTCATACAATAAAATACAACTTCTCCATTGCCCGGAATGTCTCTATCTTATACATGGGTTGACATCCCTGGCGAAGCATAGCGCAGACCAGGGATCCAGTTTTTCTATTCTGGATTGACTCAGTTAAACCACTAACGTGTTTCAACATTATCGAGGGCTTCACCGTTCCTAATCAAGCAATGAATGTCACTATCTGCTATTAGAATTAGCATTATTCACTACCTTCATGAAGATAAACGTTCCTGCGAAAGCAGTGACCTCGAAGTGCTTCGCGAGACAATATCAGCCGAAATGTTGCTGTAATTGAATTATGCAATAGTCACTATTGTTTGATGCAGTTGTTCAGACCGGGCATATAATCGTAATGCATACATGGCTATGAACAAAATTGTCTTGTGATTTTAATTTTCAGATCGTATCTTAATACAAATCTTTATCTTAGAATACATTAAACACTTAGGTTATGAGTAATGATATGTATAAACAGATCACCTCGCGAAACCTTTGGCTTTTGGATGAAGCTGAACAGGAAAAGCTTGGGAGATCAAAAGTGGCTGTCTGTGGGCTAGGGGGCATTGGAAGTCCGATTGCAGAAATGCTTGTGCGCATGGGTATTGTAAATTTTGCATTGCTTGATCATGGCAGCTTTGAACCAACAAACTCCAATCGTCAGATATACTCTTTTACTGATACAGATGGTAGATGGAAAACTGATGTAACAGAAGAATATTTCCGTAAAATCAATCCGTCAGTCAGGGTAAAAAAATTCAATTCTCTTACTCCTCAGAATGTTGATGAGTTCTTGAAGGATGCAGATTTGACTATTCTTGCAGTAGATGCAATAATCCCCATTCTGATTCTTTCAAGAGCAGCCAGGAAGAAAGAAATTCCCTTAATTGAAGGATGGGCACTGGCATTTGGAAATGTTCGTGTTTTTACCAGGGATACACCTTCTCTGGAGGAAGTGTACGGTTTCCCAACCATAGGTCGTGAAACTGATGAAATATCGCAAGAAGAACAAGCAGAATTATTATCGAAATCTATATTTGATATTGCAGGATCGTTTTCGGGCATAATGAAACATTATCCGGAACAGGCTGTAAGGAAGATGAAGGAAGAAAGAGTTGGAACCACCCTTGCCCCGCTGGTATGGCTTTCGAGCGTTATGATGACAATTGAATCTTTAAAGCTACTCTTGGGAAAAGGAGAGCTGGCCCTTGCACCATCTTTCCGGGTTTTTGATCCTTTTGAGTTTAGGAGCTTTAAAAGCTAATTGCCTTATTCTTTCTCTTTGCAATACAAACTCTTTGCCATCTCAGCCTGCTGATGTTAACCAGATTTCATTGAAATGATCGACATTAAGGTTGTGGGAATCTTTTAATGATTGTATCGATTTTGCTCTCAATAACCTGGTCGATAAGCATTCTTTCGGGCTTTTCTTCAAACCACGCAATGGATTCGCGAATTCCATCTTCAAAAGAGACTCGCGCCTGCCATCCAGGAACAACAGATTTTATTTTTGAATTATCAAATACCATAGATCGGGCCTTATCGCCCAAAAGTGCAGCTCCCCATTCTGGTTCTATTGAGTTAATAAAATCGGAAGGAATATGAATGAGTTTGGGCTCCTTACCGACAACGTTGCCAATTATTTTATAAATCTGATCCCATGTATGTACCTCATCAGATGTGATATGAAAGTGGTTGTTAAGAGCCTCTTTTTTACCGAAAAGACCTACGAATGCTCTTGCGAAATCTGTGTTATGCGTCATTACCCACAGCGATTCCCCATCTCCGTGAGATATTATTGGTAATCCTTTTCTGATACGATGAACAGGATTGTATGCTCGGGCAGTAAAAGCAACCGGGATCCAGGTTTTTCCATAGGTGTAAGATGGACGAACAATGGTATAAGGCAATGAATTCTGAGAAGTAAGCAAATTCTCACAGGCAATTTTATCCTGAGCGTATTTCCAAAACGGATTTTCCAAGGGACATTTTTCAGTAATAAGGTAATTATCGGGAGGTTTTTGATATACAGTAGCAGAGCTTATGAAAATATACTGTTTTGTTTTATCTCTGAAAAAGTCTATATCGGCCTTTATCTGATCGGGGGTAAAACAAATAAAGTTTGCTACAACGTCATAAGGAGCATATTTTTCAAGTTTTTTTCTGTCTGAAGGATTATTAATATCTCCATGAATTGAAACAATTTCTTTGGAAAAAGAAAGGTTGGATTTTCCTCTGTTAAAATGATAAACCTCATTTCCTTTTTCAAGTGCTTCACTTGTGCATGCAGAGGAAATATTACCGGTACCTCCAATAAAAAGTATCTTCATGGTTTTAAAAATTTACTAATACTCTATAGAATGAATTACTAAAGACCTGGAAAAGTTCACAAAATAATTATTTTTCTGATTGGTCCGAAATAAGTTATTCACAAAGTATTTTATATGTTAACTGTGTAATTATCTTCGGTGAGCTCACTACGTTCGGTTGTGTAATTGGTGAACTGATTAACTGAAGAAGTAGAAGAATCTGTGTATTATTCGAATATCAGTAACTTGTGTTTCGAGGATAGCTCGTGCATTTCTTCAATAGTGTGACCAATTATTACACCTTTGCATGTTGGAAATTGTAGAAAAAAAAGATGCGTTTTAAAATATACCTCGTAGAGGTTAAAGTATTGTAGAAAATGCAATTCCAGTCAATTTCAACTACCTTGTAGAGGTTTCATTTTTTGCCATTCAAATGCTACCAGAGTATAAGTCTTATGTTATTATAAAACATTGGTTTTAAATCCACATAGCCCCATGCGCCTACGCTGACCACGTGCTGCCTAAAGCTTCAGCGCAAGCTTACAGGGCAAAAGCATTAGTGCTTATATTGTATAATCCCCAGGATATCCTTATAATCACAAATAACAAAAATTGAATGGCTTTTCATACCAAAACCTTATTTCGGATTTAATACTTTAATATGATAATCAATTGCAATATTTTTGGAACGAAACTTGCATTATTACGTATTTATAGGTAAGATTTCAAAATTCTATATAAAAAAGTATTATTGGGAGGGATTACAGTGGTTAAATTTTTATTTCCGGCAAGCATTTTTGTTACTCTGCTTTTTCTGATAAGTGTACCCTTAAAACTTAACGCCCAAATTAGTTTTCCGGGTCAATCACAATACAGGTATCTGAAAGGCATTGATGCCGCAGGTCTGGACGGTGGATGGATGAATCCCGGATTTAATGATTCTTCATGGGATATGGGCAATGCACCCTTTCGCTATGGTGATGGAACAGGTGGAACAGAAATTGCAGATATGCAGAATAATTATTCTACCATATACTTGCGATCTGCCTTTGAAGCATCGAATGTAGCAAATATTAATGAAGTTACATTCACTGTCGATTACGATGACGGTTTCGTTATCTGGATCAACGGAGATATTGCTCTTAGTCAATACGCACCTGCCATATTATCGCATGATGCTTTTGCAACTGATCTGCACGAATCAGGTACTCCGGAATCATTTGTTGTCAGCATTCATGACCTGAGCCTTTCGGAAGGGGAGAACACTATTGCTGTGCAGGGTTTTAATGCTAATATGACAAGCTCTGATTTTTATTTCGATGTCAGTATCATTGCATCTACTGATCTGCCGCAGATAATAGATACAATTGGTATCATTACCAACTATCCTTCAGGTTTTTACAGCTCTCCGTTCAATCTGGTTATAACTTCTCCCGACCCCGAAGCAGATATTATCTATACACTTGACGGCAGCAATCCTGCAAGTTCGGGATCTGCTGTTACCGCGACTTCTCCGGCCACAGTATATATAAATCCATTGAGCACCACTGGCAGGGCTGCTACACCTGCTGTTGTTGTAAGAGTATCTCTAACAAAAGAAGGGTTTACACCTTCTATACCAAGAGGAAGGACATACATCTTTCTGGATGATGTCAGAACACAATCTTATCCGGGAGGAAACTGGCCAAATACAGATATAAACGGCCAGATTATTGATTATGACATGGATCCGGATGTTGTGAACGATGCCATGTATTCCTCGCTGATCGATGATGCCTTATTGGATATACCAACTCTTTCGGTTATAACCGACAATGCTAGTTTATTTGATCCGGCAATAGGTATTTATGTTAATGCAGAAGGGCATGGAATGGAGTGGGAAAGGGAATGCACGGTTGAATTGATCCATCCGGATGGCGCTGATGGTTTTAATGTGAATGCCGGATTACGTATAAGGGGCGGCTGGAGCCGCCATTCTGATTTCCCTAAGCATGCTTTCAGACTGTTTTTCCGGTCGGATTATGGGGATCCTAAATTAGACTACCCTTTGTTCGATGATGAAGGTGTATCTGAATATGATAAGATTGATCTGCGTACCGCACAAAACTATGCATGGAGCAACGGTGACAATCGCAATACTATGGTTCGGGAGGTATTTTCCAGAGATTCACAACGCGATATGGAACAACATTATACAAGAAGCAGGTACTACCATTTGTATTTGAACGGGATGTATTGGGGCATTTTCCAAACCCAGGAGCGTTCAGAGGCGCGGTTTGCTTCAGATTACCTGGGCGATAGCAGGGAAGATTATGATGTTGTTAAGGTAAACACAGAGGATTATTCATACACTATCGAAGCAACAGATGGTTATTTAACAACCTGGCAAAGAATTTACAATCTTCTAAATCAAGGTTTTTCTGATAATACCAGTTATTTCTATCTGGAAGGTAAAAATGAATTCGGACGTCCAGCATCGGGCATGGAAATATTGGTCGATATTGATAATTTGATTGATTACATGCTGACTATTTTTTATGCGGGAAATTTTGATGCACCGACTTCTTCGTTTGGACAAAACAACATGCCCAATAATTTTTATGCAATCGTCAATCGCAATGATAAAACAGATGGTTATGTGTTCTTTAATCATGACGCAGAGCATGCCATGTTCGTTGATCCTGCATGGCCGGGTTCGGGAATCAGCGAAAACAGGGTAAATATAGGAACCCGCACGGATCAGTATAAAATGGAGGTGAGCAACTTCAGTGCATTTCATCCCCAGTGGCTCCACTTCAAATTGACTGATAATGAAGAATACCGGTTACGCTTTGCAGATCGGGCAGCCAGGCATCTGACAGGTGATGGTGTGTTTACTCCAAGTGAGAGTCTGGCCAGGTTTAATAGTCGTGTCTCAGAAATTGAAACCGCCATAATTGCTGAATCAGCACGCTGGGGTGATGCAAAATCAGGTCATGCATTTACAAAAGATGATGACTGGATGCCTGAAATTTACCAGGTACAAACCGAATTTTTTCCGTTGAGAACAAATATTCTAATAATTCAATTAAAACAGGCAGGACTCTATACAAGTCTCGGTGCGCCGGAAATTCTTTCTTCGGGGAATCCTGTCTATGAAGAAGATTACCTTATGAGTTCGGGATTGCAGATAACAATTGAAAACCCTAATAGCAGTGGAAGCATTTATTACACCCTGAACGGTGATGATCCCCGGCAGGTCGGAGGCGATATTTCACCCTCTGCATTGGAAGGAAACAATGGAGTAAGCATGAATATTAGCTCTTCAGCAATTATTAAAGCAAGAATTTATAGTAACGGTAATTGGAGCGCTATCCGGCACATCAATTTTTATTCAGGCAACGATGATTATTCCAAACTAAAAGTAACGGAACTGCATTACCATCCTGTTGATGTAATTCAGGGTACTGATACAACATCCGGGAAATCATTTGAGTTTATCGAATTCAAGAATACCGGAGAAACATCACTTAATCTATCAGGATTCGTACTTGATTCGGCAGTATACTATGAGTTTCCGCCAAACACCATACTGGGACCAAAACAATTTTATGTGATTGTTTCAAAACCATCCTATTTCTATTACCAACATGGTAAGATTGCAAGTGGCAATTTCAAAGGAAATCTTTCCAATGGAGGGGAGGAAGTTCTATTGAAGGATTCGCAGGGAAATGAAATAATACACTTCTTTTATCATGATTATGAGCCATGGCCTGTAACTCCTGACGGGGAAGGCCCATCACTGGTATCTTTTGAATTTAATCCTACAGGCAACCCGAATGACCCGTACTATTGGCGGGCATCATACTGGAACGGAGGATCCCCTTTTGGTGACGATAAATCAGTGACCGCTATTGAGGAAACTGAGATAATAGAATCTGATACACCCAAATTATTTGTGTATCCTAATCCAACACAAGGAGTAATATTTGTTAAACCTTATTCATCAGAAGCAAATAAAGGAATAAGGGTGAGAATTTACACTTTAAGCGGTTTGCTCTTATTTGATGCTGAAAGCAATAATGAAATGTCGATAAACCTGAATAATTTTGCTATTGAAGCAGGTATATATATACTTCAGGTTGCATCTGAAGATAATCTGGAAACCAGGAGAATTATTTACAAGCCGTAATGCTTTAATTCAACAGGTCATCACAAATAGTACTTTGAATTAATCCTTGAATCATCCTGAATGTTAGTTTTATGAGATAATATCTCAATTGTATTTTGCACATTTCTTCTTTATCCCGTCCGTTTCAAATAAGAAGTACACTACTAAAACCATCTTCTGACTTTTCTTTTATAATCCAGGTAATCATTCCCAAATGTTATTTTCATCTTTTTTTCTTCATACGGGATAAATACATACGCCATGATCGACAGAAAAATAAAGGGAATAACCAGGGAAATAATATTCCCAAAACAAATTGAAAATCCTGTAAGAAACAGGACCATTCCCAGATACATCGGATTTCTTGAATAATTGAATATACCTTCTGCAATTAAAAATGTTGATTTTTCAAAGGACGTTGGTGTAACAAACTTCTTAAATAAGTCTTTTGCTTTACCAACAATAATAAATCCGAGAAACATGAGAATTATACCTCCAAGGTTGTATGGGCGCGGAACTATGTTTAAACCCGGGAAAATAAAATAGAATGAGATAATTAACAAAACGCTCAAGAGTAAATACAAGGGCGGTATTGATTTGATTTTCATGATTCGATAGAATGATAGTTATACAATGGAGAGGCTGTCCAAAAAGTTGCACACCTGTGTGCCGAAGCATTACGGTGCACAGGCACAAAGGCTTTTTGGACAGCCTCATTCTGGCTGTTATTCAAACGGAATACTATGGCAAAATAAATTACTTGCCTTTCTTTGTTTCTTTTTCTTCTTTTTCTTCTTTCTTATTCTTCATCTCCATGATCTTCTCAACTATATCAGGTACTTTTTCAATAACAGCTCCAAGTCCCTTGTTTTTTTCTGCCTGAATAAAAACGATCTCGTCACCTTTTGTTGCCAGAAAGCCAACAGGAGAAATTCCCACACCGGCTCCGGCTCCTCCTCCGGTTCCTGTTCCTTTCCCTTTTGGATGATCTCCCACTCCTCCTGCACTACCAAAACCAACACCTATTCTGATTACAGGTTTGCAGGTATATTCCCCAATTTTAAATTCATCACCGATAATAGTCTCGGTTTTTGTCATTTCCTTTACATGTTCGGAAATTTTGTCTAATAATACATCTACTTTGTTTTCCATAGTTTTAATTTTTATTGATTAAAAATGATAGTATTGCTATCCATATAATTTTATACAATCGGGTGTATGCCATGAAATCTATACTATTTTGATTCTCAAAATTTATATTTACTTTAATATTTTTCTGATTTATATGCTGAGCAATTGGAATAAGTTGGGCGTTAAATGGAAAATCATTGGTATCTATTGTTACAATAAGCTTTTTGATGTAAAGGGATTGAAAAAATCTGATTACAAATGTACGGACCTTTCTCAAGCTCGGTTTTTTTCTTTTACGCTTGGGCTTACTTGTTTTAACTTTCGTCCTTGGTTTGGATATTCGGGCAAAAGGATTTATATAAAAGGATACAAAAAGTATTCGCAACCTGATTTTCCATCCGTCAGAAAGCATCACGAGTTGAGCTTTGGCATAACCATACAGATTCACATAATATTCCTTTGTATTTGTTTCAACTACAACAAGTAAGGGGACAAAGAAAATACCTGTTACAAATAGCAGGCATACCAATATTATTACTAGTGTTATCATAATTCCTGTTATTTAAGATCAAAAATACATTTCAATAGAATAGCGATTAACTGTTAATAGGTGAGCAACCGAAAAAAATAGGTAAGTGTGTTCTAGAATACGGTAACTTGTTTTAGCTCAATGTGTGTTGAATTTTCACCTGTTATTTCTATGAAAGCATAGTTGCCGTATCGAAAGGGTCCTGGATTTACTATTTTGCAGTTGCCAATCCTATCGATTCCAGCTCCTTCATGAATGTGCCCTGTCAGGCACAGAACAGGGGATGTTTTTTCTATAAATTCTCTTATTGACTTGCTTCCAACATGTTGTCCGCCGGGCAACTGATCGTTCAGAGTATTATAAGGAGGCTGGTGAGATACAAAAATATTGGCAGTAGCTGTTGTTTCAGGAATAATATCAGAGAGCCATTGCCAAGCTTCCTCCTCTGTGTATTCAAAAGGTGTTGTTCCGGGACATGGGAGCGACCCCCCCAAACCACTCAGAGTGAAGTTACCTTTCCTGACGAAGGTTCTGTGAAGGTTGATATTCTGCAGCGAAAGGAAATTCTCAACTTCAGGAAAATCACAATTGCCTGCCACAGCAAAAATGGTTTTGTTGTAGAATGCAATAGCTTCAATAATTTTTTGAGTATCTTTTTTTCTTCCGAAATGGGTAATATCACCGGCAACTATTACCATATCAACTATCCGCAGTTCTTCGCCTATTTCATGAATTAAAGAACCGGCTCCATGGATATCAACAAGATGAATAATAGTTAATTTATTTTCAGCAGTCATTATACATAAATATATTACAGTATTATTCAAAATGCAACTATACAAAGGAAAGTCAAACCATAAAGGAGAATAATTGTTAATTTCAACATCTGAACAATACCAATCGATACTTTAAAAAGGTGAAAAATATTCTGGTAATAGGAGCTAACGGGAAAGTAGGGAGACGAATTGTGAAAATTCTGCTTTTGAAAATCAAAACCGTCAGAGCAATGATCAGATCAAAAGATCAGGCTGAGTTTGTACAATTATTAGGAGCTGAGGTATTTTTTGGTGATTTGGAAAAAGATTTTAGCAGGACCATGGAAGAAATTGATTGCGTGATATTTACGGCTGACAATGGTTCGCATACAGGAGCGGATAAAACAATAACAGGTTTTTAAAAGGGAATGCCGGAGTTCAAAAAGAATATCCGGCATAATTCCCAAAAAACCAAAACCATGAAAACAAAAAACAAAAATAATGCTAATTGTTTCTAAAAAAACTAATTTTTAGATTATATTCAACTCCCATTCTGTTAACAAAGGATATTTCCGCCTTATTTTCCCACATTATATCATTGATTCTAAACTTTTTAAGTGTAATACTGTTTATGGTACCCGGCGTAAACCGAAGACTATGTATTTTTTGAAAATATTTCATAACAATAACATAATTCTCGGCATCATTATCATTTGACATTATCGAGGTGATAATAAAATTTTGAACCAAAGAATTACCTACTGTTAGCTTCTTACCGATATCATTATTTCTAATAGAATATCTGAGAAGTTCCATAAATGCGTCATTATTAAACAGTAGGTTGATGGTGACTTTAATCTTATACAAGAGATCATAGGTACTTCGATCATCATTTCCAATGAATGAAATGGTATTATCCAGATCCAGGTTATTAAGCAAGCGAATATTTTCCATGGTGTTTTTGAAATTCGGTTTGTTCCCATTCATTTTTCCATCTGAAGTATGTGTTTTCATTTTCCTGACTTTTATTTTTTCTTGTTTTAATAATTTCCGTTCATACCGATCTGATTAACCGGAAGTACTAATGAGCAAACGACAGGTCAGAAATCTTAGACTAGCTCTTTTAGTAATAATCTATCTTAATAGCAATAAGACTTTAAAGATTATTACCATTTAAAGATGCTGCGGAGCAGCGATAGCAACACGTATCAAAAAGGTCAGAGGTATGGTTAATAAAAGAGGAAGAGAAATTCAGTACCTGCTCTTAAGCACTTTATTATATCTATTCTTTTTGTTGGGGTTTTGAATTCAAAAGTCGGGCCGAAAATTATATTTGCGTTCAGAATTATCAAAATCCTGACATAAATCATATACTTCGGGGTTGAAGTATTTATTGTTATTATGACATGTAAGCTTTAGAAAAATAAATTAATTTTTAGCGATACGGACCTTACGCGAAAAGAAAATAATATCGTTAACGAAGGTTAACAGCGATGACAGATTTATTGGTCTCCTTGAATTTAAATTTACTATGCTGATTTTCTATTTCGAAAAATTTTACTAAGGAAACCTCTTGATTCATCCGTATAATATTTATTGTCATAGCCATACTTGAAGGATTCCTTTCTGATGTTTAGATCGTTTATTAGTATACTAAAGTCACTGAAGCCGTTATTGTTCATTCCCTTAATAGCATTTTTATACGCATCTTTAACCGTATGTTCCAGGCGTACTACGAAAATATTTACATCAGAATGTTTCATTAAGAGGTATGTTTCTGAAACGATTCCCACAGGAGCAGAATCAATAATAATATAATCGTACATTCCTTTTAAGGTTTCGATGAATTCTGTTGTTCTTTCTGAAGAAATAAGTTCTGCCGGGTTGGGTGCCGCGGGACCGGCTGATAATAAATCCAGGTTTTCAATTTCTGTCGGAAGAATAATATCGTCAATTACAGCCTTATCAATTAAAAATGAGCTGATGCCGATCATATTACTGGCATCGAATTCCTTGTGTACTTTTGGTCTTCTTAAATCAAATTCGACTAAGGCGGTTTTATAGCCATTCATAGCCAAAACCGTAGCAAAATTAATGGAGCAAAATGACTTACCATCTCCGCTTGAAGAGGAGGTAAAGAGTACAACCTGTTTTTTACCTCCATGATCAAAGAACTGGAAGTTCGTACGGACTCCACGGAATGATTCTGAAACTGATGAGTTAGGTCGCTGTGCAACTACCAACTTGGTTTTCCGGAAGTTATGAAATACCCTTCCCAAGATAGGATTGTTTGCAACTGCTTCAATCTCTTCAATGGTGGTGATACGATTATTTAAAAAGTCGATAACCAGTATATAAACTGTTGGTAGTAGAAAAGCGATAAACAGAGCTACTGCGTAGTTTAACTTCTTTTTTGGCGATACTGCTCTTGGTAGGATCGAACGAGCCGGTTCAATAATTTCATAGTCTGGCATGCTGGAAGCTTTGGCAATTTGAGCCTCCGATCGTTTCTGAAGCAAAAACGTATAAATGGCACTGTTCAATTCAAATTTTCTTTCAATGCCTTTCAATTGCAATTCAGTCTTGGGCATTGCTGAAATTTGATTGGATAATCTGGATATCCGATAGTCTAATTCATTGATAGAACTTGAAATGGTTTTTAAAGAGCTTGATATATTTTCGAGGATGGTCTTTTTTATATTGTCCATTCTTAAGTTATAGTTTTTTAACAGGATATTGTCAGAGCTCTGGTTATTTCCGAGATGACTTGCTCTTTCGGAATTAATGGTCAGAAGTTCAGTTATAAGGCCCGTAAGAATCGGGTCAACCACATTCATCGAAGGTGCAACCAGATCAGAAATGTTCCTATTTTTATTGAAATAATCCTTTAAATACAAATAATACCTATGCTGATTCTTTAGAACAGCTTTTTCGGATTCCAGTCGATCCAGTTTGGCAAATACCTGTTGCCCCTGAAAACTCAGATCCATTACCTGATGAGAAGTGCGAAATCTTTTCAGGCTTGCTTCGGCAGTTGTAAGAGAATCTTTGAATTCTGATATCTGGGCATCAATAAATGATACTGTACTTGCAGCGGCATTGTTTTTTTTCTGTAGATTTCGATCTAAAAATACAGATGCAAGCGAGTTAGTAAAATCAGTAACCCGGTAATAATCTGTACCTTTTAGCGATATCTCAATAATAGATGCAGTAACACTTATCGGTTCAACTTCAAGATATGACTGGTATTCAAAAGTTAAATAATTCGTGTTATGGAAGTAAAAGTATAACTCCCTGTTTTTTGTGTAATTATTATTAAAATGTTCAGTTTTTAAAATCTGAAAGCTGAAGTATTCTGTTTTGATTTCCTGACCAAATTTATAATTGTAGTTAAATATTTTATAAGGAACTACTCCTGTAATATTATCATCGATATAGTTAAAAAGATATATATTATTTTTTTGAGGTTTTGTATATATTTTAAAAGTATTGTCATCAATAAATTCAATGTAAAAATGCAGATAAGTAGCTTGAGGATGCGTTGGATCAACTATGATTCGCACAGGAGGTTCCTTATAGAGTTCGGTTTTTCTAACAAAATTTGTGTTTTTGAGCAAGTGGGAATAAAAAGTTTTTTCATAACTGAAAACCGAAGTTTTCAGATCCATTCTTTCGATCGCTTCTTTTATAATTGAAAAAGATTTTAAGACTTCTATTTCATTGTCTATAATGTTTTGACCGGTAAATAAAGCCATTCCTGACATAAAGTCGCCAGTACCCGAAAAGGCACTACGTTCTTTTTCAGATATCAAAATTGTTGCATTATTCTTGTATAATACTTTGGTTGTTTTATTATAAAAGAAAGTGATGCCAAGAAGAAGGATTGCTAATGCAATATAGAATCTTTTGAATTCTGAAAAACGCTGTACTATCTTTTTGTAATTAAGATCTTGTTGTTCAAATTCTTCCTGTGTACTTCTCATTCTAAAACTTTCTTATAGATTAGTTAATTAAAGACATAACTGCTATGAGGGTGGTAATGGTTGTAAATAACAGGTAGATGGAGGAATAATCTCTCATTTGCCTGTATTTAGCCCTTACCGGATCAACTATGAGGACATCATTTGGCAACAAATAATAATATTCTGATTCAACAATTTTTTTATTTGTTAAATCCATATAGTGATAGGTTATTTCATTATCTTTTTCACGAACCAGGGTAACTTTTGTTTTATCACCGAAATCTGCAATATCATTTGCAAGTGCTAATGCCTGAAACACTGTTATTTTTTCATCAAAAAATGTAAAATTACCGGGATGCCTTACCTCTCCCAGAACTGTTATTTTGTTACCTACAAATCTTACACGAACCGATATATTCGTCAGGTATTTGTTGAGTTCTTGTTCGAGTTTAATTCTGACCTCCTCCAGTGTAAGATCCTTAAGTGCAATATTACCTATGAATGGAAAATTGATATATCCTTTATCAGATACTTCATAGGATATTAACTGCTCATTTGTTTGACTATATCTTATATCCTGCTCAAAGATAGCAGAGGTTCTTTCATCAAGACTATAAATTTTAATATACAAATAATCATAAGGCTGAATAGTTTTCTCCAGTCTGTCATTATAGTATTTGTCTTTTAGATCAGGATCATCAATCGCATATTTAAGCTTTTTTGTTGGAATACAACCAAAAGCTAAAAATATGACAATAACAAAAGAAGATAATTTTAACATTTGAATTAAACTTTGGTAATAACAGCAAAGATAGGAGAGGAATAGAAATATGCAATAAAATTAGTGACCTCCGGCACGAAAAACACTTAAAATAGTCCTGAAAAACAATATGAAATCTGCTTTCAATGACCAGTTATCAATGTATTGCATATCCAGTTTCATCCATTTTTCAAATATCACATCATTCCTGTTAGGGAATATCTGCCATGTACATGTGATTCCCGGTTTTACCGAAAGACGTCTTAATTGCCACCTCTCATACTTTTCCACTTCGTCAGGCAGAGGAGGTCTGGGACCGATGAGTGACATTTCTCCTTTAAGAACATTAAATAACTGAGGAAGTTCATCCAAACCTGTTTTTCTCAATAATCGCCCGATTGAAGTGATACGGGGGTCCTTTATGATTTTAAACGCAGGCCCGTCGCTTTCATTCAATTCCAAAAGTTTGGCTTTCATCTCTTCAGCATTTTGAACCATTGTACGAAATTTGTAGATATAGAACTTTCTTCCTCTTAATCCGACTCTTTCCTGTTTAAAAACAATAGGCCCTTTTGATGTTATTTTTATTATAATGGATACAAGTAACATAAAAGGAGATAACAGGAATAGTATGGAAAATGATATCCAGAACTCCATGAAAGATTTCCATGCTAAGGCAAAACTATTTTTTTGAGTATTATTGAAAGTAAGAAACGGAGTATCGTTAAAGTTTGTTAAGTAGGCATTAGTATATGTCATAGGGGACAGATTTGATTGCAATCTGAAAATAACACCAATTTCTTCGCAGGTTTGTATTAAATCCTGAACTTTATTCGTGTCAATTTTGCTTTTGCAATAAATAACCTCATCAATTATGTCAAACTTGATCAGGTCCTTAATGGATATCTTATCGGGAAGAATTCGGATCTTTTTACCATACTTTCTTCTAATTTTATCAGAATTTGATAAAATCATTAAGATTCTGAAACCCCACTCTTTGTAAGTAAGTATATCTGAGATAAGCTGATCTGATTTATCGTCAGCATATAGTATAACATTGTGAATATTAGTACCATTCACCCTGAAATATTTGAAAACCCTGAAAATAATCATCCTTAGGATGAATAAAGAGAAAAGGTTAACAATAGTAAATGAAATGATCATATAGTGACTAAAAATCTCAAGCTTAAATATATGTTTGTACAGAAATATTAACAGAAATCCGATAAAATTGAAATTTAACAGGCTGAATAAAACGGAAAGTGTTGATCTTGTCCTTGGGATAGTACCTAAATTCAGAGTTTTTAATAATAATGCCCATGTAGGGATTATTAATAGTAGCATATAGACATAATCTATTGTAAAAACAAAATAATTTGTTTCAAAAAGGTTTGTTACATAATAAGCAGTAAAAAAGGATAGAATAGTAACAATAATATCAAGCAGGGGAAAGATTGTTTGTAATTTGTTTGCTAAGAACAGATCCTTAAATATTTTTTTAACGGCACTTAGGTTCATGGATTATAAGATGTATTTTCGAACCAAATTTAAGCATCTTTAATCCTTCAAATGACATAATATTAGTGAATAACATTAATTTTTTGATAAAGGTCTGTTTTTTGGAGACATAACTCAATTTTAAGGTTTTTTTTAATGAACTATTGTTGAAAAATACATGAAAATTGCAACGGTCTTAGTGATTTATTAACAATTTATAAGCATCAATCAGCGAATGTTGATTGAATAGAATTAAGGAATAAACGCCGTTATTTAGAAAACTAACATTTAACTCGAAGGATTCATCATCAATTTTATCAGTAACATCTTGATTGTAAATTGTGTGACCCATTAAATCTACAATTCGTATGAAATACTTTTCTGTAATATCAGTCTGATGGATTGAATCTAAAATAGAAATATTTAGAATGCCATTAGATGGGTTTGGGAAAGTAACTATTTCATATGTATGCGAATTTAACATATAGTCTAAGTTCGAGAAGGGAGAGGCCAGATAGTTAATCTGAATTTCTTCTACAGATAAGGCTCGGTTATAGAATGAGCATAAATACAAATCACCTAACCAGGGTGAGTTTTCATCAGCACCATTACCAAAAACAAGTGTATAATTGTCCATCCAGTTGTTATAATTTGCAGGTCGGTAACTTGAGGATACTTCTTGACCATTCAAATAAATTCTCTCATCTCCTGAATTACTATGTGTAAAAATAACATGTTGGAGAACCTCAGGGTCAGTTGCAAAATCCATTGTGAAAAGCGGATTTCCATGCTTGTCAGTGGTAGTTGTTGTTAAATTTGTAGCATATTTTATTTTATCCGGGTCAGTTTCATCTGAAAAACAACTAAGAGCAAAACCCTGTGCTGAATCATTCTGTAATGCGATTATTTTTAGAGGAATAAAATCCAGGGAAACTCTTGACTTTAACCAACACTCAACGCTAATTTCATTGGTAAGTTTGCATGCATCGATTATCTTGGAGGCAATTTCTTGTGATTGAATAGATGTATTAGATTTTATTTCAAGCTTTCCGCTATTCTTAAGATTTGCGCCATCAGCATTTTTTAATATTAAATCCAAAGGAGTTCCGAATCTTGATCTGTCAACAATGATCGAATCATATAACAGTGAAAAATTATACTGTACAATAAGGCCACTATCAACTCTTAATGAATCGTTTAAAGATAAGCTTGTGATTCTTATCTTGTTGCTATTTTCTGATTCACCCTTTTCATTTACAGCGTTTACAACATAATAGTAGGTTTCACCAGGAATTATTTGATTATCAACATAGGATGAGCTGTTTTCTGAAATTGACATTATGGCATCAAAGTCTTCTGTGGGATATGGAGCCCGTTTGATAACAAAGCCAGATTCGTTGCTAGAGTTATCCTGCCAAAAAATTTTAATTTCAGTGTAACCAATTTCGGACACATTAAGCAAGGAGGGAGAGTCAGGTAGCTCTAAATCGAATATAGTAAAGCTGAGTGTATCAGAAAATTCAGAAAATCCATAATCATTGAAAGCTCTTAACCTGTAAAAATAGGTTTCCAAAGGGATAAGATTGATACTGTCAGTATAAAATGAAGTATTCGGATTCAAAGAATCGATAACAAAAAATTGAAAACTGCTATCAGCCCGCTGTAATTGAAATCCACTTTCAGAGAATGAGTTATCATTCCAACTCAGATTAACCTTTTTATAATAATCATTTGATCCAATAAACTCTGATGGCGCATTGGGTGAGACACCTTCCATAGGTATATTTACCTGAATGGCATTTGAAAAAGCTGAATTCCCATGTGTATTGAAGGCCCTGATACGGTAATGGTATTCGGTACCTGGTACAACATTGCTATTAATGAATGACTCTCTGTTTGCATCGAGATAAGCAAGATGTTGGAAGTTCATACTCTCATCCGCTCTTTGTATTTGGAACCCAACCTCGTTATCTGAATTATCAACCCAGGCAAGAGAAACAAATTCTTCATTAAATTCGAGGGCTTCCAGGCTCGTAGGTTTTACCGGGGCAATTGAAGTTAATACGATTTGTATAACATCTGATTTAGCACTTTCATTTCCGGCTTCATCAAATGCAGACACTGCAATCTTATAGTTAGTTTCAGTATTAAGTCCTGTAATCGAGTAAAAAGTATCCTCAGAAGAACCTAGTTTTGTATCGTTCAGATAGATGTTATATCCAGAAACTGCAACATTGTCTGTAGATGCATTCCATTGAATATCAATGCTGCTATTCGTAATGTTACTGGCCGTTAAACCTTGAGGAATGGCTGGTGCTTCTTCATCAGGTTTATCTTCGTTTTGCGCATTTATTTTTTCCATATTTGGAAGCTGAAGTACTCTGCCTACAGGACTGGGGGTATGCCCACGGGGAACATCCACATGATTAGCATAGGTAAAAAGATAATAGTCATCGGTGAGCATCCATTCATCCCTTGTTGTTTGAAAAATAGGATCTACACCTCCAAATTGAGCATAAATTTTCATATAGTCTATTCCAATTGAAGGTAAATTACGGAATCTCAACCCTTCCCAACGTTC